>JAGVUH010000474.1 GCA_019136395.1 Gammaproteobacteria bacterium | reverse complement strand
AGGCCGAGCGCATCACCTCCATCGCCGATTTCATCGCCTCGCGCTATGGCAAGAGCCACCTTCTCGGCAGCCTGGTGACGGTGATCGCCGTCATTGGCGTGGTGCCCTACATCGCCCTGCAACTCAAGGCGATCTCCCGCAGCTTCACCATCCTCCAAGGCTACCCAGCCATCGTCATGCCGGACCCGGCCGCGACCCAACCAATCTGGCATGACACGGCCTTCGTGGTGGCCCTGCTGCTGGCCCTCTTCACCATCCTCTTCGGTACCCGCCACATGGACGCCAGCGAACGCCACGAGGGTCTGGTGGCGGCCATCGCCTTCGAGTCCCTCGTCAAACTGGCGGCCTTTCTGGCGGTGGGGGTCTTTATCGTTTACCACCTTTATGGCGGGGGTGACCTGACCCAGGCCCGGCTGGAAGCGGCGGCCGTGCCGGCCGCCCAGGCCCTCTTTCAGCCGCGCCTCGGTGAATTCGCGAACTGGCTTGGCACCTCCTTCCTGGCGGCCCTGGCGGTCATGTTCCTGCCCCGCCAGTTCCAGGTGGCGGTGGTGGAGAACAGCGACGAGCGTCATATCCAGCGGGCCATCTGGCTTTTTCCCCTTTACCTGCTGCTCATCAACCTCTTCGTCCTGCCCATCGCCCTGGCGGGGGTCCTGACCTTTGGCGCGGGGGGCGTGGACGCCGATACCTTTGTCCTGACCTTACCCATGGTCCTGGGGGAACCCTGGCTGGCGCTGTTCGTCTTCATTGGCGGTCTGTCGGCGGCGACGGGCATGGTCATCGTCGAGACCATCGCCCTCGCCACCATGGTCAGCAATGACCTGCTGCTGCCGGTCTTGCTCCGCCGCTGGGGGGGGACCCTGCCTCCCGAGGCGGACATGGGCCGGCTGCTGCTCCTCATCCGCCGTGGGGCCATCATCTCCATCCTCCTGCTGGGGTACCTCTACTATCACCTGGCCGGGGATGCCTATGCCCTGGTCAGCATCGGCCTCATCAGTTTCGCGGCCGTGGCCCAATTCGCCCCGCCCATCCTCGCCGGTCTTTACTGGCGTGGTGGCACCCGCGAGGGGGCCCTGGCGGGACTGGCGGCGGGCTTCACCGTTTGGCTCTATACCCTGCTGATCCCTTCCTTCGCCAAGTCGGGCTGGCTGCCCCTGGACTTCATCACCGCGGGGCCCTTCGGCATCGGCCTCCTCAAGCCCCAGGCCCTGCTGGGCCTGACGGGGCTCGACGAGATCACCCATGCCCTGGTGTGGAGCCTCACCGCCAATGTCGGGGCCTTCCTGCTGGTCTCTAGCTGGCGTCTGCCCAAGACGGAGGAACTGGCCCAGGCCAGCGCCTTCGTCGGCGCGCTCAAGCCCCAGCGCCGGGCCTATCAGACCCTGTGGCGGGGCCGGGCCGAGGTCGACGCGCTGATGGCGCTGGCCGAGCGCTTCCTGGGCAAGCCCAGGGCGGTGGCGGATTTCGCCCGGTACGCCCGTTCCCGGGGGCTGGCCAGGGCGGAGGACCTGCCGGCGGACGCCTCCACGGTCTATTTTGCCGAGACGCTGCTGTCCGGGGCCATCGGCGGCGCCTCGGCGCGGGTCCTGGTCGCCTCCGTCACCAAGGAGGAGGTGCTGGGCTTCGATGAGGTCATGGACATTCTCGACGAGGCTTCACAGATCCGCGCCTACAGCCACGAGTTGGAGCGCAAGTCCGCCGAGCTGGAGGCGGCGACGGCGGAACTCAGCGCGGCCAACCTGCGCCTGCAGGAACTGGATCGTCTCAAGGACGACTTCATGTCCTCGGTCACCCACGAGCTACGCACCCCCCTGGCCTCCATCCGCGCCTTTGCCGAGATCCTCCACGATGACCCGGAGCTGAACCTGGCGGAGCGCCAGCACTTCCTCGGCATCCTGGTGAGCGAAACCGAGCGCCTCTCGCGTCTGGTCAATCAGGTGCTGGATCTGGCCAAGATCGAGTCCGGCCACGTGGACTGGCAGGCCGACGAGCTCGACCTGGCGGAGGTCATCGAACAAGCGGCCATCAGCGTCGGCCAGCTCCTAGAGGAGGGGGGCCAGCGGCTGGAGCTGGACCTGGCGCGGGGGGGCGGCGCCCGGGTGCGGGCGGACCGTGACCGCCTCATCCAGGTCATGGTGAATCTCTTGTCCAACGCCGCCAAGTTCGCCCCTCCGGGTAGCGGCTGTATCCGCGTGGGGCTGGAGGCGGTAGCGGCGGGCTGGCGGGTCAGCGTCAGCGATAACGGCCCCGGCATTCCGGCGGCGGAGCTGGAGTGGGTCTTCGAGAAGTTCCACCAGTCCAATACCGGCGGCAAGAAGCCCCTGGGCACCGGCCTGGGCCTGCCCATTTCCAAGGAGATCGTCGCCCATTTCGACGGACGCATCTGGGCCGAAGCCCCCGCTGAAGGCGGGGCCCGCATCGTGTTCGAGCTGCCCGCGAGCCCCCGGCCCGTTCCCTCAACCGGAAGCTCATGACGGTGGCGCGCCCATCGAACCCGGCAAGCCCCGACGAACTTTACCCGAACTGGATCACCCTCTACCCAACCTCTTTCCACATCCCCAACCCTAACCGGACCCTTAACCTGTACCCGGACCCCGCCTGGAGGTGAATCGTCCCCATGAGCAAGCACGTCCTGATCGTCGATGATGAGCCCCACATCGTCATCTCCCTGGAATTCCTCATGAAGCGCGAGGGCTACCTGGTGGCGGTGGCACGCGATGGCGAGGAGGGTCTCGCCGCCATCCGGGCATCGCCCCCGGATCTCGTCATCCTCGATGTCATGATGCCGAAACTCAACGGCTTCGAGGTGCTGGAGGCGGTGCGCGCCGACCCCACGCTGGCCGGGGTGCGCATCCTCATGCTCACCGCCAAAAGCCGGGCGGCGGAACATACCAAGGGCCTGGCCCTCGGTGCCGATGCCTACATGCCCAAGCCCTTTTCCACCCGGGAATTGGTCGAAAAGGCCAAGACCTTGCTGACGAAGGCAGCCTGACCACCATGAGTGAAGCCACCCCTATCGACCTGACCGCCACCGCGGTCGAAGCCGCCGACCCCCTGGCCCTGAGTCGCGAGGGCGGCGACCAGCTCCCCCTCCGGGCCCTGGCGAGTCGCTCCCCGCTGGTGATGCCGCCCGCGACGACCCTGCGCGAGGTCCTGTTCGCCATCAGCCAGGGGCGCGAGGACGCGGTGGTGGTGACCGACACCGCCAGTGGCCTGCCGCTCGGCCTGGTCACCCTCCGCCGGCTGCTGCACCTGCTCACCTTCGCGGATACCGACCTGGATGCCCCGGTGGCCGCCTTCATGATCGGCGCCCCCCTCACCCTGGCGGCGGATTCTCCCGCCCACCGCGCCAAGGTCCTGATGGCCAAGCAGGGGGTCGGCCATGTCCTGCTGGTGGAGCCGGACGGCCGCTTTGCCGGGCTCATCCATCAGGCCGATATCCTGGGGCTGCGCGCCGGCGGGGCGGAAGAACTGATCGGCGCCATCGCCGCCGCCCGCGATCATCAGGCCATGGCCGCCGTCGCCAGCAAGGTCCGGCGCCGCGGCGCCGAGCTGTTTCGCGCTGGCATGGGGGTGGAGGCGCTCTGCCAGTGGCTATCGGGTCTCAACGACCTCATCGCCATGCGCGTCATCGAACTCATCGAGGACGAATTTGACCTACCCGCGGTGCGCTGGTGTTGGCTGCTCTTTGGCTCCGAGGGCCGCCTGGAACAGACCTTCACCACGGATCAGGACAATGGCCTGATCTTTGAACCGGGCAAGCCAGAAGATACCGCCAGCGTGCGCGCGGCCTTTCTGCCTTTAGCGCAGACCGTTAACGACGCCCTGCATTTTTGCGGCTTTGAGCGCTGCCGCGGCAACATCATGGCCGGCAATCCCCAGTGGTGCCTGAGCGCGACCGAGTGGCGGGAGCGGTTCGGTGGCTGGCTGAAGGTGCCGGATCCCGAGGCCCTGCTGCATGGCACCATCTTTTTCGACTTTCGCCCCCTCTACG
>JAGVUH010000589.1 GCA_019136395.1 Gammaproteobacteria bacterium | reverse complement strand
GGATTCCTACGATGAGGCCTATGCCCAGGCCATGGAGTGGGTGGCGGAGCGGGGCCTGACCTTCATCCACCCCTTCGACGACCCGGAGGTCATCGCCGGCCAGGGCACCATCGGCATGGAGATCCTGCGCCAGCACCCCCAACCCCTGCATGCCGTCTACGTCCCGGTGGGGGGCGGGGGGCTGATCGCCGGTATTGCCGCCTATGTCAAATATGTCCGACCGGAGGTCAAGGTCATCGGCGTGGAGCCGGAGGACGCCCCCACCCTCCACAGCGCCCTGGCGGCGGGGCGGCGGGTGGAACTGGCGCAGGTGGGTCTCTTATCTGCGCCGCCATCAAGGACATCTTTGACGACACCCGCGGAATCGCCGAACCGGCGGGTGCCCTGGCCCTGGCGGGGCTCAAGCGCCATGTCCAGGCGACGGGTCTCCAGGGCAAGAATCTGGTGGCCATCGAGAGCGGGGCCAATATCAATTTCGACCGGCTGCGGCACGTGGCCGAACGGGCGGAGTTGGGTGAGCGGCGCGAGGGCCTGCTGGCGGTGGAGATCCCGGAACGTCCGGGGAGCTTCCTGGAGTTTTGCCGCGCCCTGGGTAAGCGGCAGATCACCGAGTTCAATTACCGCTACGCCGACGAGCGTCGCGCCCAGGTCTTCGTCGGCGTGGAGTTGGGGCGGGGCGACGAGGAGCGCCGCGAGCTCATCGCCCGACTGGAGGCCAAGGGCTTTGGCGTCCTGGACATGTCCGACAACGAAACCGCCAAGCTGCATATCCGCTACATGGTGGGCGGGCATGCCCGGGGAATCAGCGACGAGATGCTGGTACGCTTCGAGTTCCCGGAGCGCCCCGGCGCCCTGCTCAACTTTCTCACCGGCCTGGGGCGGCGCTGGAACATCAGTCTGTTCCATTACCGCAACCATGGCGCCGCCTATGGGCGGGTGCTGATGGGGTTGCAGGTACCCGCGGCGGAGCGGCCGGATTTAACCCAGCGTCTGGAGCAACTGGGCTATCGCTACTGGGACGAGACCGCGAATCCCGCCTGCCGCATCTTCGCCGGAGCGATGGGGGATTGAAGGGAATGTCAGAACTGGGATTGGGATGTCGTCAGCCGGATCCGGGCATGGTCGGGGCTGAGTCCCGGCGCGGCCAGGTTTTGTGTCGGGTCAGCGCAAATTTCGGGCCGGGTCAGGGGAAGGATCAGGATCAGGGAACATCAAAGTCCGAGGTCGCGATCCTGGGCGCATCCTGAGCGGCTATCGGGCGGGGCGGCAGGTAGACGCGCGCTTCGGTGACGACCATGTCCAGGGGGATGTCCCAGGGACGGACCGCCAGCCGCTCCACCCGCTGGCATTCGTGTGCCAGGCCGACTAGCAGGGGGCGACGCCAGTGTTGGCGGTCCCTCAGGTAGGCCAGGGTCTGGTCGTAGAAGCCACCCCCCATGCCCAAGCGGTTACAGTCGGCGTCGAAACCCACCAGGGGCAGCAGTAACAGATCCAAGGCCCAGGCCAGGCGGATGCGGGCCTGACGCAGACTGGGCTCGGGGATCTGGAAGCGATTGAGCGTCAGCGGCTCGCCGGGGCGGTGGCGGACGAACCACAGCTTGCGCCGGGGGTGGGGGCGCAGGACCGGCAGATGGCATTCTTTGTGACGTTGCCGAGCCAGTTCAAGCAAGGGGGCCGGGTCAAGCTCCCCATCGGCGGCCAGGTAGGCACCCAGGCGCCGCGCGCGCAGGAAGACGAGATGAGTGCCCAATATGCGGGCCACGCTGTTGGCATGGCACCGTTGCACGCCAGTGGAGAGAGCGCGACGCCGGGCACGCAACTCAGATCGCGGGACTGAAGGCTGCTTCACGAGAAGGAGAAAGAGGGGACATCCCCCACCTGTGCCGTCAAGACCTTTGTTCTTGAACCGGAGGGTTCAAGTGGGGACAGTTGGTCTTGCTTCAGGCTTCCCGCTCGGCGGCGGACATGCGCAACGGCTCGACGGTCGTGCCCCCAGGGCATTGATTAGGCTCAAGAAAATACCCAGGCCATCATCGAACACCGCAGGGAATGTCTGAACTAAAGACTATACGCTTTCCGCCTTCTGGTCCAGTTCTCTTTGCGTGTCCAGGGCACCCGCGATCCGCCTTTGCAGCACGCTGAGCCGGCCCGCGTCGGCGCTCTCCCCCCCCGTGCCCTGGTGCTGGCGCAACTGGATAAGCTCGTGGGCGATGTTGAGGGCCGCCATGACGGCGATCCGGTCGGCGCCGATGATGCGCCCCGATTGGCGCATTTCGCGCATGCGCCGGTCCACCAGGCGAGCGGATTCCAGCAGGCCCTCCTGTTCCTGGGGGCCGCAGGCGACACGGTACTCCTTGTCCAGAATGCGTACCGTGACGGGGATCTGTTCTTGCTTCACAGGTCTTCCTCCATGGATTTGAGGCGGGTGATCATGGACTCGACCTTGCTGCGGGCGAGTTCGGTCTTCTCGACAAGCTGGGCGCGATCGTCCGCGAGGGTCGCCTGCCTGGCGCGCAGCCAGGTATTTTCCTCGCGCAGGCGGCTACAGATCTGGATGAGCTCATCCACCTGTTGTTCAAGGACCTGAATATCGAAATGGCTCACGGTATCGCTTCCAAAGTTACGCAAGGCCACTATAAAAGGGCCAACCTTCGGGGTCAATCGGTCGCATCCCGTGGCCGCAACCCGCGGCCAGGGGCGCGACCGTGGCGCCTTGTCGGGCATGCTATGATTTGACCCCAGTTAAATCGCCTCGACACTCAGAGCGCCAGAAACACCCTCATGACCGTCGCCATGGATACCGCCTACGCCCGACTCGCCCAGGGACTTCAGGACTCGCCCCTGAATGCCTCCCCGGCCGAGGCCCATGGCCTGCTCTGTGGTCTGCTGTGCCTCGGCGTCCCGGACGCCGAGGCGCGCTGGGCCCGTGAGGTCCTGGGGGCAGAGGCCGTGCCCGACCCGGTCGCCGATGACGACGTATGGGGACTGGAAGACTTGCCACCCGCCCTGCGGCTTCTCGCCCGGGAGACACGCGCCCAATTCGCGGGCGATGATCTGGCCTTGTCCCTGGTCCTTCCCGGGGAGGAGGCCTCCTTGCGGGAGCGGGCGGAGGGGATCTACGATTGGACCCGCGGCCTGCTCCTCGGTCTCGGGCTGGCTGGACTCAAGGCCGAGGCTCTCTCGGATCAGGGCCGTGAACTGCTCGATGACCTACTGGCCATCACCCGCCTGGATCTGGATAGCCTGGTCCCTGGTACCGCGGGGGACGGTGAGGGCGAAGGCGAAGGCGAAAAGGAAGAAGAGATAGACGAGGAAGAAGAGTCCGCCCTCATGGAGTTGCGGGAATTCCTGTGGGTTGCCGTCCGACTCTTGCATGAAGAGACGGGTCATGCCCGGAGTTGAGACCATGGCCGCCAACCACGCCACCCTGCCACCCATCCCCTCGTCCCCCGCCGCCGCGATCACCCCCGCCGAATACCGCCGCCGCCGGCGTCACCTGTTGGCCGCCCTCGGCGAGACCGGGGTCGCGCTCCTGGCCACGGCCCCCGAGCGGGTGCGCAACGGCCACACCCACTACCCCTATCGCCAGTCCAGCGACTTTAGCTACCTCACCGGCTTCCCCGAGCCGGAGGCCCTGCTGGTCCTGGTGCCCGGCCGCCAGGAGGGGGAAGTGGTGTTTTTCTGTCGCCCCCGGGACCCCGAGCGCGAGCGCTGGGAGGGACATCGCGCTGGCGTCGAGGGCGTTGTCGAGCGCTACGGCGCGGACCAGGCCTTCCCGATCGCCGCCCTGGATGAGGAACTGCCCAAGCTGCTGCGCGATCGCGATCAGCTCCACTACCCCTTCGGCCAGGACCCCGACCTGGACGCCCGCGTCATGACCTGGATCCGGGCGGTGCGGGCCCAGGCCCGCGCCGGGGTTCGTGCCCCGACCGCGCTGGTCAATCTCGACGCCCTGCTTCACGAGGCGCGGCTGTTCAAGTCCAAGGCCGAGGTCAGGCTTATGCGCCGCGCGGCGCGGGTCTCTGCCGCGGCCCATCGCCAGGTCATGCGTTTTTGCCAACCGGGGCGCTGGGAGTATGAACTGGAGGCCGAATTCGCCCGGGCCTGCGCCGCCAGCGGTTCCCGCTTCCATGCCTATCCCCCCATCGTCGGCGGGGGGGCCAATGGCTGCATCCTCCACTATGCCGCCAATGACCAACGCCTTAAGGACGGGGACCTGGTGCTCATCGATGCCGGGGGCGAGTTGGAAGGGTATGCCGCCGACATCACCCGCACCTATCCGGTCAACGGCCGCTTCACCCCGCCCCAGCGGGAACTGTA
>JAGVUH010000033.1 GCA_019136395.1 Gammaproteobacteria bacterium | reverse complement strand
GTCGCCGGGCCGAGCCCCCGCGGCCGCGCGTCGACGAGGCCCGGCGCCGCAGCGAGCTCGAGGCGCGTCGCGCCGAGGTCGAGGCGCGTCGCTATGCCGATCTGGAGGATCAGGAGCGCCAGGCCCGCGAGGAAGAGGCCCGCCGGCGGGCGCAAGAAGACCTGCGCCGTCAGTCCGAGGCGGAGGCCCGCCGTCTGGAGGAGGAAGCGGCTCGCCTCCGCGCCGAGGAAGAGGCCACGGCCCGCCTGGAGGAGGCCAAGGCCCGCCTGGAGGAGGTCGTGGCGCCGGAAGTCATCGCCGAGGAAGAGGACGAGGAGACCCTGTCCCGCGCCAAGGCCCGCAAGGAGGAGGGCGCCAAGGTCGAGCCCAAGCCCCTAAAGATCATCAAGCCCCGTGCCGAGACCACGGACAAGGAGAAGTCCGTCAAGAAGGCGGCCCGCAAGGACTCCCTGCGGGACCGCGAAATCCTGCCCCTGGTGGCCGATTACGAAGAGGAGGCGGGCGGGGGCCCGGCCGGCGGCCGTGGCGTGCGGCGCAAGAAGCGTATGGGCAAGCCCCAGCTCCAGGACAAGCACGGCTTCCAGCGCCCGACCATGAAGGTGGTACGCGAGGTCGAGATCCCCGAAGCCATCACCGTCGGCGACCTGGCGGCGCGCATGTCCGTCAAGGCCTCGGATGTCATTCGCGAGCTCTTCAAGCAGGGCATGATGGTCACCATCAATCAGTCCCTGGACGCCGATACCGCTAGCCTGCTGGTGGAGGAGATGGGTCATAAGGCCATCGCCGCCAAGCGGGAGGACGTCGAGGACGCCCTGATGAGGGAACTGGAGCGGGAACTGGGCGAACTGGCCCAGGAGCCGCGTCCGCCGGTGGTCACCATCATGGGCCACGTCGACCACGGCAAGACCTCGCTGCTCGACTACATCCGCCGCACCAAGGTGGCGGCGGGGGAGGCCGGCGGCATCACCCAGCATATCGGCGCCTATCACGTGAAGACGGCGCGGGGCATGGTGTCCTTCCTCGACACCCCCGGCCACGCCGCCTTCTCCGCTATGCGCGCCCGTGGCGCCCAGGTCACCGACATCGTCATTCTGGTGGTGGCGGCGGACGATGGGGTCATGCCCCAGACCGTGGAGGCCATTCAGCACGCCCGGGCCTCCAAGGTGCCGATCGTGGTCGCCATCAACAAGATGGACAAGCCCGCCGCCAACCCGGACCGGGTCATGCAGGAGCTGATCCAACACGAGGTGGTGGGCGAGGAGTGGGGTGGTGACACCATGATGGTTCAGGTCTCCGCCAAGTCGGGCCTGGGCATCGACGATCTGCTCGACGCCGTGCTCTTGCAGGCGGAGGTCCTGGAGCTCAAGGCCCCGCTCACCGGTCCGGCGCGGGGCGCCGTGGTCGAATCCAGCCTCGACAAGGGCCGCGGCCCGGTGGCCACCATCCTGGTCCAGGCCGGCACCCTCCATCAGGGTGACATGATCGTCACCGGCACGGAGTTCGGCCGGGTGCGCGCCATGTTCGACGAGACCGGTCGACCGGTCAAAGAGGCCGGACCTTCGATTCCGGTCCAGGTCCTGGGTCTGTCGGGTACCCCCAACGCCGGGGACGAGGTGGTGGTGGTGGCCGATGAGCGCCGCGCCCGCGAGGTCGCCGCCCTGCGCGCCGGACGCGAGCGGGCCTCGCGGTTCGAGGACCAGAAGGTCGCCAGCCTCGATCAGCTCTTCTCCCAGCTCAAGGAGGGCGACGCCAAGACGGTCAACATCGTCCTCAAGGCCGATGTCCAGGGCAGCATGGAGGCCCTGCGCGACAGCCTCAACAAGCTGTCGACGGACGAGGTCAAGGTGGTCATGGTCGCCGTCGGTGTCGGTGGCATCACCGAGTCCGACGCCAACCTGGCGGTGACCTCCAATGCCATCCTGCTTGGCTTCAATGTCCGCGCCGACGCCGCTGCCCGCCGGGTAGTAGAGGACAAGGGCCTCGATCTGCGCTACTACAGCATCATCTACGAGTTGCTGGACGACGTGAAGAAGGCCCTGTCCGGTCTGCTGAGCCCGGAGGTGACCGAGACCATCATCGGCCTGGCCGAGGTGCGCGATGTCTTCCGCTCCTCCAAGTTCGGCGCCATCGCCGGCTGCATGGTGGTGGAGGGCGTGGTCAAGCGCAACAACCCCATCCGCGTCCTGCGCGACAATGTGGTCATCTACGAGGGCGCCCTGGAGTCCCTGCGTCGCTTCAAGGAGGACGCCGGTGAGGTCAAGGCGGGCATGGAGTGCGGTATCGGCGTCAAGAACTACAACGACGTGCGGGTCGGTGACCACATCGAGGTCTTCGAGCGTACCGTGCGCAAGCGTGAGCTCTAGGGCTTGGCCGCTACGGATGCCATGAGGCCGGCGCGACCCCGGGGACAGCCATGAAGGAGTTCGATCGCACCGAGCGCATTGGCGCGGAACTGCGGCGGGAACTGGTCGCCATCCTGCGCGACGAGGTCCGCGACCCGCGCCTGCAGCGCGTGACCCTCCAGGAGGTGCGCGTCAACCGTGACCTGTCCTGGGCCAAGGTCTATTTCACCTGCTTCCCCCTGGATGAGGGCAGCCAGGAACAGGCCAGGCTGCTCAACGGCAAGCTCGCCGGTTTCCTCCGCGCCCAACTGGCCCGGCGGGTGCGGTTGCGGACCATCCCGCAACTGCACTTCGAGCATGACGAGTCCATCGCCCGGGGCGAGCACCTCACCCAGCTCATTGACGAGGCCCTCACCTCTGGTCAGGGGGGCGGCGCAACGGCCGATGGGGGCCAGGGCGCTGCCGAGGGCGCGGGTCCGGTCGAAGCCATGACACCTTCGGTTGGGGACCCCGAGTACGGTGACGCGGGGCCGAGCCGTGACGAATCGGGGACCGGGGGGCGTGGCACCGTTCCTAATGATGGCGCTGGAGGCGGCTGACCTCAGGGCTGGCCGTCTCACCCAAACTTCTTTCCGTTTTCCTAAATTTCAGGACTCACGATCCATGGGGCGTCGGCGTAAGCATGGCCGCGATATCGATGGCATCCTGCTGCTCGATAAACCGCTGCATCTGACCTCGAACGAGGCCCTGCAGCGGGTCAAGCGACTCTTTCAGGCCAACAAGGCCGGGCACACCGGCAGCCTGGACCCCCTGGCGACCGGTCTCCTGCCGGTCTGTCTGGGGGGCGCGACCAAGTTCTCCACCTATCTCCTCGATGCCGACAAGCACTATCGGGTGCGCATTCGGCTGGGGATCACCACCACCACTGCGGACGCCGAGGGCGAGGTCCTGGAGACACGGCCGGTGGAGGGGGTCGACGAGACCCGGTTGCGGGCGGTCATGGCGCGATTCCTGGGCCCCATCGAGCAGCTTCCGCCGATGTATTCGGCGGTCAAGCACCAGGGGGAACGGCTCTACAAGCTGGCGCGCCAGGGGATCGAGGTCGAGCGCCAGCCGCGGACGGTGACTATCCACCACATGGCGCTGCTCGACCTGGCCCTGCCAGAGCTGGAACTGGATGTCCACTGCTCCAAGGGCACCTATGTGCGCACCCTGGCCGAAGACATCGGCGCCGAGCTCGGTTGCGGCGGACACGTCATCGGCCTGCGCCGCACCGGGGTCGGGCCTTATGTCGAGCCCGAGCGGCGCTTCGTGACCCTAGAGGAGATCGAGGACCTCATCGCCAACGAGGAGGACCCCTATCCGGCCCTGGATAGCCTGCTCTTGCCCCTGGAGAGCGCCCTGGAGCATTGGCCGGCGGTGCGCCTGACGGCGGATGCCGCCTTCTATCTGTGCCAGGGGCAGGCGGTGCTGGTGCCCCAGGCCCCCACCGCGGGGCTGGTGCGGCTCTACGACCCTTCCCGCCACTTCCTCGGTGTCGGCTGCATCCTTGACGATGGCAAGGTCCAGCCCAAGCGCCTGCTCTAGCGGCGGGGTATAATTTTCACCGCTGGCGGGCGGGTGCCCGCCGGCTTTTTTAACGGCCTGGCCCCCTGATCTCATTGT
>JAGVUH010000333.1 GCA_019136395.1 Gammaproteobacteria bacterium | reverse complement strand
AGCCGCCGGCTGGGTGCCTTTCTTATGATCGGCCGGGGAACCGTTGAGAAAATACAGTAAAACCAGAACCCCGATCACCGGCAGCGCGATATAGCCGATGGCAATGACGATCCAGACCGCGATCAGAAACAGAATGATTGAGCCAACAATACCAAGCATGCGTTGAATCTCCTTGCAGGCTAGTCAAGATCCGGTAGATCCGCGCAGCATAGGCCAGCGGCGCGACAGACCCCGTCGCGCCTGGGACCTACACTCCCGGCATCTTCCGCCACCCCCACGCATGACCATGGCCAGCATCCGCTCCCTGGCGGCGGCCTCAACGCGGGCTTGACGCTGGGCTTTACCGGGGTTCACCCCCGCGGAGGCACAGGGGGGCGCTCGGATCAGGTTCACTCACCGATCGTGGAGGCAACGCATTTGGCCAGAAACTTTGTGCGCCCTGAGATCTCCCGGCCGTTTCTCAAGGAACTGCTCGGGAAACGGCAGATTCTCATCAACCCCGACTGGGCGGATATCAGACAGGCCCTCGCCCTGGTGCAGAAAGGGTGTCGCACCAACAAACTGGCGGAACCCGTGGTCCGTCAGGCCTGGAGTGAGTTTCAAGGCAGCCGGCAGGAGAGTGCACGGGCCGGCGGCTTCCGCTGTCCGCTGAACTATGGCTATGAGATGGAGGGGACCCTGTTCCAGGCCGTTCATATCACCCCCACCCTCACCGGGGTCCTCGTCGGCCGGGAGCGGGCCTATCCCGGTGACACCTGCGCCTTTCCCGTGACGGCCAGCTCGGAGACGCCCGTTGCCTGGCGCAACCAGCTCATCACGGCGTTCTGGACGCACCTGACCGATGCGGAAATCGAGGCCCTCTACCGGGACACTGTGATCCGGCTGCTCACCGCCGAGGAGGCCTTCAACCAGCCGGGCGGGACGCATGAGCGCGGCTATTGGGCGCGCCGGCAGAAACTGCGGGCCCTGCAACTTCAGCAGTTGTTCCAGGGCACGGAGCCGGGCTTCGTCTCCGAATTCAGCATGGCGCTCAGGACCATCGCGACCACCCTGGAGGCGTTACAGATTTCCAGCGTGCCCTGGAGCCAGTTCAAGCGGCAATGGCCCGGTTTCGCCAGCCGTTACCAGCGCGACCTGCTGGGCCTGATGCAGAACGCCCGCATCACTCTGGCGGGGATCAGGGGCTACATCGACCAGAACACGACCTTTGGTCTCAGCCTGGACGTCTGGAACGGTGCCCAGCGGCTATTCAGCCAACCCCAGATCGTCTTCCGCCTCACCGCCCCGGCGGTGTTTGACGCCCTCAGCCGCAGGAACATCCGGCATCAGCAGCTCATCAGCCGCCTGATGGGCATGTCCGAGAATTCGCTCCATCCCTCTACCAGGCATACCGTCGGCTGGTTGCGGGTGCATGTGGACGAAATGAACCAGCTGATCTTCATCGACGAGGTCCAGTCGGACGTGATGGAGTGGTTATGGGCGGAGGCCAGAGCCCGCCAGTGCAAGGCCGCGGCGGAGATTGCCAGGGCCCTTCAGGACTGGCTGTTCCATGGGTATGCCACGGTCCAGCACTGGAGCCACAGCATCGGCTACCGTCTGGCCATGCACAGCAAGGCCTCCGCCGCCCGGAAGGCGCCGCAGGGGATGACAACCAGCGAGCGGAAATGGAATGTCTATTACCAGTCGCTGATCAACCGCCATGGCTTGGTGGAGCGTCAGGTCAAGGGTTATCCCGCCCCGATCCGGGTCGAGGCAGGATGAGTTCTCCCAAACTCAGAAGGTTACCCTTGTAAGCCTGAACATCGGCTGAGGCCCGCTGTCCGCGGGCGCCGCGCAGGCAAGACCCTATCAGTGAAAGTGGCCCTGAATGCAGTGGCGGAATTCATGCCCCAGGATATCGTTGTTGGTGCGCTTCCCGACGACGATGGTGCATGTCTCCTCGTTCCAGAAGGAGCAGGCCTCAAACTCATGTTTGAACCCCCCCAGGTTGCGCCGGTGGCTTTCCGCCTGACAGGTCTTGCGCACATTGTCCGCGACGATGACCGTGACCGTCGTCTGCTGCGTGATGAGTTTTGCCACCGAGTACATTTCCGTCGGTGACTTCTCCAGGGCCGCGCTGGCCACGGAAACCGGGAGCACGAGGAGAAACTTAAGGAATCGCTGCGTCATTGGTCAGACCCTCAATCCGGTAGATCCGCGCAGCATAGGCCAGCGGCGCGACAGACCCCGTCGCGCCTTCGGCCTACACTCCCGTGATCTTCCACCACCGCCGGGCAGCAACATGGCCAGCATCCTAACCCGTGAATTACTCCGGTTCATCCGTACCCGGTACCAGCTCGACTGGCATGGCATCCATGGCGTCAGCCATTGGGCCCGGGTGCGGGCCAGGGGCCTGGCGCTGAGCCGGGAGACGGGAGCCAGCCCGGATGTGGTGACCCTCTTTGCCTTCCTGCACGATTGCGCGCGTCTGGACGACCACCGGGACTTCGGCCATGGGGACCGTGCCGCGGCGCTGATCCCGCGACTTAATGGTCGGTACTTCCTCCTGCCCGCGGCAGAGGAGGCGCTGCTGATCGAGGCCATCGCGGGCCATACGGTGCAAAGGTGGCACGCCAACCCGACGATCGCCACCTGCTGGGACGCCGATCGCCTGGACCTCATCCGTCTGGGCATCCGGCCCGACCCGGCACGACTCTGCACGGAGGCGGGGAAACGGCGGGCAGTGGCGTTATCCGGGCCCCTGAATGATGACTGGTTTTCAAAAAGACTGAAGCGATGCCGTTAGAGAGACAGGCAAACTCACACCAGGGCCATTAGCGTGATAATCCCGCGGATCTCCAGCCAATCCTACGCTGGCCCACCTGCCCAACATCCGGGTGGCATGACCACCCGCCACAATCGGCGCCTGAAGCCAGCACGCCTTGAAAATTGAATAATGCAACGTTAACCAAAAGGATATAACACCATGACGATAAGCCTCAAAGAACTTGAAGACCTGAACTTTCATCCTACTCATGAGTGGGTTGATAATGGGGGCACCATAAAATCACGTACTGTCCCGGGACATCACGCCAACGCCAGATCATCAAGCCCCATGGTTTATATGTGGCTGACTCCACTCGACAGGAATCATGAGACATTTCGTCTGTTATATGTTGGCAAGGCCGGCGCGGGCATCAGCCGGAGGAATGTTCAGCACGAGGGAGGTTTCAAGAACAGCGACACCGGCCGTAAAAACCAGGAATTGATCAGGCAAGTGCTGTCAACCGGGACTCCGGTTCTCATATACAGCAGGATTTCCGACCGGCTGTCAATTCTGGGCCAGGTAATACCGGTCTATTCCGCTGAAGAAGAGGCGTTATGCGAACGCTTTTCACCCGAATGGAATCGGGCTCAGTTTGCCGTCGGGGCGAAAGAGCGCCCTAAATCCAACAGACCTCCAATCAGCAGCGAGGGTACCACGGCCATGACACCCATGACTGGCCATTTGAGTGATTTTGACTTCTCCAGGCTGGCCAGGGCCGATGAAATTTATTCTTTTATTGAAGCCATCGGCCAGAAGGACAGGGACCAGTTAGCCAGACTTCTTAACTGGGCTTTTGATATCCAGCAACAGTATCGTCTGGAACAGAAAGTTGTTCTTGGCTTTACGAATCACCCGCGAGGCTATAATGGAATCCCCATGCTGGTATTTGCCCAATACGGGAATGCCGGTATGGCAAAACCCCATAGCTGGATGGTCAGAATTCCGCTCCGCAGCGACGATAAATATCCCCTTACGGTTGTTTTGCCGAAGAGGTTGATAAGTCATCATGTAAATCAGGATCAAATTGCTGAAGGTCAGGACTCAAACTTCCGGCCATTGGATTTGGCGGATTTTCTCTCAGATCCATCAAAATATGTCCAACTGCCTGCGGCATGACCCCCCCTATACCTCTATTTCGGGATATCCTGCTGCCAGGACATCCCGTTATACAACTGCCGATCGCTGGCACCGTCCTCACCCCAGGACATGGACCTCGCCGGC
>JAGVUH010000035.1 GCA_019136395.1 Gammaproteobacteria bacterium | reverse complement strand
AAAAAGTCGTTGGTCAGGGCGCCGACGCGGTCGGTGAAGACGCCATGCTGGGTGCCGCCGTGGTTGGTGCCCAGCACCCGCATGCCGCCGATGAGGGCGGTCATCTCCGGGGCGGTCAGGCCCATGAGTTGGGCGCGGTCGAGCAGCATCTCCTCGGGCTGCACGACGTAGTCCTGCTTCTGCCAGTTGCGGAAGCCATCGTGCAGGGGCTCCAGGACCTCGAAGGACTCGACATCCGTCAGCGCCTGGGTGGCATCCCCCCGCCCAGGGACGAAGGGCACGTTGATGTCGAAGCCCGCGGCCTTGGCCGCCTGCTCTACGCCGACATTACCCGCCAGCACGATCACATCCGCCACGCTGGCGCCGGTCTCAGCGGCAATCCCCTCGAGCACCTTCAGCACCTTGGCCAGGCGCGTCGGCTCGTTGCCTTCCCAATCCTTCTGCGGGGCGAGGCGGATGCGGGCGCCATTGGCACCACCGCGCTTGTCCGAACCGCGGAAGGTGCGGGCACTGTCCCAGGCGGTGCTGACCATCTCGCTGGCGCTCAGGCCGCTGGCGGCGATCCTGGCCATGACCGCGGCGACGTCGTAGTCACTGCGACCGGCGGGGATCGGGTCCTGCCAGATCAGGTCCTCGGCGGGGACATAGGGACCGAAGTAGCGCGTCTTGGGGCCCAGGTCGCGGTGGGTCAGCTTGAACCAGGCGCGGGCGAAGACCTCGGAGAAGTAGGCCGGGTCCTGATGGAACCGCTCGGCGATCTTGCGATAGGCCGGGTCCATCTTCATTGCCATGTCGGCGTCGGTCATGATCGGGTTGTAGCGGATTGACGGGTCCTCGACATCCACCGGCTTGTCCTCTTCCTTGATGCTGACCGGTTCCCACTGCCAGGCACCGGCCGGACTCTTCTTCAACTCCCACTCGTGGTTGAGCAGCATGTCGAAATAGCCGTTGTCCCACTGAATGGGGTGGGTGGTCCAGGCCCCCTCGATGCCACTGGTGACGGTGTCGCGGCCGACGCCGCGGGCCTGGTGGTTGTTCCAGCCCAGGCCCTGCTCCTCCAGGTCAGCCCCCTCCGGCGCGGGGCCCAGGTTGGCGGCGTTGCCGTTGCCGTGGGCCTTGCCCACGGTGTGACCGCCGGCGGTCAGGGCGACGGTCTCCTCATCGTTCATCGCCATGCGGGCGAAGGTGACGCGCACGTCGTGGGCGGTCTTGAGCGGATCGGGCTTGCCGTCCACGCCCTCCGGGTTGACGTAGATCAGACCCATCATCACCGCCGCCAGGGGGTTTTCCAGATCCCGCTCGCCGGAGTAACGGGAGCCCTCGCTGCCGCTGGGGGCCAGCCATTCCCGCTCGGAACCCCAGTAGATGTCCTTTTCCGGATGCCAGATGTCCTCGCGGCCGAAGGCGAAACCGTAGGTCTTGAGACCCATGGACTCATAGGCCACGGTGCCGGCGAACAGGATCAGATCAGCCCAGCTCACCTGGTTGCCGTACTTTTTCTTGATCGGCCACAGCAGGCGCCGCGCCTTGTCCAGGTTGGCGTTGTCGGGCCAACTGTTGATGGGGGCAAAACGCTGATTGCCCCGGCCGCCACCCCCCCGGCCGTCGGCGATGCGGTAGGTGCCCGCGGAGTGCCAAGCCATGCGGATCATCAGGCCGCCATAGTGACCCCAGTCGGCGGGCCACCAGTCCTGGCTGTTGGTCATCAGCTCGGTCAAGTCCCGCTTGAGCGCGGCAACGTCGAGTTGCTTCAACGCCTCACGGTAGTTGAAGCCGGGCCCCATCGGGTTGGTCTTGCCGTCGTGCTGATGCAGGATGTCGAGATTCAGCGTCTTTGGCCACCAAGCCATGTTCGAGTTGCCCACGGCCGTGTTACCGCCGTGCATCACCGGGCATTTGCCGGAAGTCGTCGTTGTGGAAGTCATGGCTGTCTCCGATCGTGGTTGCGTTGACTGACGGACGAGGTGCGCGCGGAGGTTTGGGCAGGTCGCGGTCACCCCTCGGGTTCAGGATGATGCTAAATTCAATCCACGCCCGCGGCTAATCGTTTCGCCGTATCTCGCTGATCGGGGCTGCCTATTGATTTTCGTCAAGCAGGGGAGGTGAGGGGCAAACGCCGCTGACCCGATTGCGCCCCCCGGTCTTGGCGGCATAGAGCGCCTGATCGGCCCGGGCGTAGAGGACATCCAGCGTCGGGATGGCGGGCGTCAGGGTGGCGACGCCAATGCTGACCGTGACGGCCAGTTCCCGGCTCGGCCCCGGTGTCAGGTCGCTAGCTTGAGTGATGGCTGGTTCGCTGACGGGGCTGGTCCAGCGCTGGGACTGCAAGCCCAGGCGGAGACGCTCGGCCAGTTGGCAAGCCGATTCCTGGCCGGTTTCCGGCAGCAGGATGGCGAATTCCTCGCCGCCCATGCGGCCGATGAGGTCGGAGGTCCGGATCGCCTGGCGGCAATGCTCCGCCACGCCGCGCAGGACGGCATCGCCGGCCTGATGGCCATGGGTGTCGTTGACATCCTTGAAGTGGTCGATGTCGAGGATCAGCAGGGACAGCGGCTCGCGGTAGCGTTGCGCCTGGGCCAGGTGGGTGGCGGCGGTGGCGTAGAAATGACCGCGATTGGCCAGCCCCGTGAGGTCGTCGGTCGTTGCGCGGCGCTCCAGTTCCTCCCGCAGGAAGTGCAACTCGGTGATGTCGGTGGCCAGTCCGATCAGCCGGTCCGGCTGTCCGGACTCCCGCAGGGGGACCTTGATTGTCCAGAAGTAATGGGTCTCGCCATCACGGCCGACCAGGCGTTCTTCGCGACTCTGGGATTGCCCGCTGGTGAAGACCGCCTCATCGAGCTCACGGAGGTGGGCGACGGCCTCCGGCGGCAGCACCTCGGTTTGCAGGCTGCCGACCAAGGCCGAGATGGGGTGCCCCAGAAAGTTGGCCACCGCCTGGTTGACATAGAGAAAGCGCCCGGCGCGATCCTTCATGAAGACATGGGCATCCAGGTTGCTCAGAACGGTGTTGAGCAGCAGGTTCTGGCGGTGGAGTTCGTCCTCCAGGCGTCGGCGCTCGCTGATGTCATGGACGATGGCGACCAGCACCGGCCCTTCCGCCAGGTGCAGGGGGGTGCAATAGACCTCGACGCACCGGCGTTCGCTGTTGGCCAGGACCTGGTCATAGACCAGATAGTCGCGGGCGCCCGCGACGGCCCGTTGCAGATCCTCCAGGACATCGTCCGCCGGGGATTGGCAGATGTCCTGAAAACGCTGGTCCAGAAAGGCGGCCCGCGACCAGCCATAGAAGCGGCAGGCCGCGGCATTGGCATCGCGGATCGCCCCGGTCCGGGGGTCGAGTTCCAGGATGACTGAGTTGTTGTCATGGATCAGGCGGCGCAGGCGGGCTTCACTGCCGCGCAAGGCCTGCTCGGTCCGGTCACGGCGGCGCTGGGCGCGGATCAGCAGGACGAACACGGTCACCAGCACGGCGACGAAGAGCAGCGCTACCAGCAGCAGGCGTAGGGAATCCTGCCCCCAGTCCAGGAGGTAGTCCTCGCTGGCGATGCCGACGGCCACCAAGAACGGGAAGTCACTGATCTGGCGGTAGCCATAGAGGCGCTGTGAGCCGTCGACCGGCGAGATGATCTCGATATGGCCGGCCGGTCCCTGGTTCAGCACCGCCAGGCGCGTGGGGATATTGGGCTCGGGTCGGTTGTCGACCTCGATCGGCCCGGGAAAGCGCACCACGGCGGCCCCATCGTCCAGTCGCCGCAAGACCACCACGCCCCTCTCCCCGAGGGTGATCCGGCTGAATTGTTCGTGCAGCACCGCCAGTTCAATGGCCACGACCGCGGCGCCGAGAAATTGCCCGCCGGGGTCCCGGATGGCCCGCGCCACCCACATCGTCGGCAGCCCCGAGATGCGGCCAATCGCCACCCGGGAGAAGACGATATCGGCGGCGGGATCATCACGAACTTGCTGGAAAAAAGGCCGATCCGCGATCGAGAACGGTATCTCCTGGCCCAGACTGCAATAGAGCCCCTGGCCTTGCGCGTCAAAGATCCGTAGCGCG
>JAGVUH010000320.1 GCA_019136395.1 Gammaproteobacteria bacterium | reverse complement strand
GCCGATGAAGACCAGGTCCGGCTGGTAGCGATAGGCGGCGTAGGTCTTGCCCCAGGGGACGATCTTCTGCTGGGCGATGGTCGGCCGTTGCAGCAGGGGTGAGTCCCACTGGTGGATCAGGTAGGGGTCCACCTGGTAGTTGATGGTCACCACCAACCCCAGCAGGCCGAGGACGGTCAGGCCGAGGTAGGCGAGATAGCGAGGGTAAGTGGCCATGGTCGGGGCTTAATCCTGGGCTGGGGCGAATGGGCGCGACGAGTGATCGGGATTCGAATCGGGATCTAAATCAGGGCTGAATCGGGACCGGAATCTGGCTCAGACGGGAACGCAATTGGGATCGGAATCGGGGTCAGCACTGGGGTAAGCACTGGAATCAGAGCTGGAACCAGAGCTGAAATCGGAACCGGCATCAGAACCTGAATCAGAACTGGGCGTAAATGAATTCGGCGGTCTTATCCAGGTTGAGGAGGCCGATCACCAGCAGGGTCCCCATCGCCAGGGCCCAGCCCAGGGTGGGGCGCCACTGGACGCGGATCAGGGAGAAGGCTGCCTGGGCGTCCGGGAAGCGGTTGCCGACATACAGGACGATCTGGTTGGTGTTGGGCATGAGGAAGGCGATGAAGGCCCCGAGGGCAACCATGGCCAGTTCCCAATGGCCGATGGCCGAATCGACCGCCAGGCCATTGAGCCCGACCAGGCCCCGGAGCACCTCCAGGGCGGAGCCCAGGTCCGGAGCGCGGAAGAACACCCAGGCCAAGAGCACGGCCAGGAAGGTCAGGACCTGGCTGAAGAGCCTGACCGCCCGGGTCGGCGCCGGCCGCCCCTCGCCCCGCCAGGTCTGCCAGCCATGCTGCACGCAGAGGTAGAGACCATGCAGGCCACCCCAGATGACGAAGGTCCAGTTGGAGCCGTGCCAGAGCCCACCCAACAGCATGGTCAGCATCAGGTTGCGGTAACGCTTGAACTGGCCGTGACGGTTGCCACCCAGGGGTATGTAGAGATAGTTGCGCAGGAAGCGCGACAGGGAGATGTGCCAGCGGGTCCAGAACTCGCTGACATTGGTGGACTTGTAGGGGGAGTCGAAGTTGAAGGGGATCTGAAAGCCCAACATGCGCGACACGCCGATGGCCATGTCGGAGTAGCCGGAGAAATCGAAATAGAGCTGAAAGCTGTAGGCCAGGATGCCGATCCAGGCCGCCAGGAGTTGCGGGTCATCCCCGCCCAGGCCAGCATCGACCACCGGCACCAGGTTGTCGGCGATCAGGAGTTTCTTGGCCAGGCCGAGGGTGAAGAGGCTCAGGCCCACCGCCAGGTTTTCGGCGCTGAAGGCATAGTTCCGCCGGTCGGCGAACTGGGGCAGCAGATCCTTGTGATTCAGCACCGGCCCCGCGACGATGTAGGGGAAGTAGGAGGCGAACAGGGCGTAACGCCAGAGACCCACGTCCGCCGCCCGGCCATGGCGGGCATCGACCAGGAAGGCGATCTGGGTGAAGGTGAAAAAGGAGATGCCAATGGGTAGGAGCACGTCCAGCGGGTGGAGACCGGCCCCGGTGAGGTCGTTGACCGAGCGGATGAAGAAATTGGCGTACTTGAAATAGCCCAGCAGCAACAGGTTGCCGGTGACGGCGAGGATCAGCCAGAGCCTTTTATGCGCCTCCGCCGCCTGCTGGATCCGCCGGTAAGCCAGGTAGTTACCGACGATGGAGATCGCCAGGATGGGCAGGTAGGCCGGATTCCAGGAGACGTAAAAGGCCAGGGAGGCTAGCAGCAGCCAGGAGGCCGCCCAGTGCTCATCCCTTCTGCCGAGCAGGAAAAAGCCGATCAGCGTGACCGGCAGAAAGAGGAAGAGAAAATTGAAGGAACTGAAAACCATGGCGATACCTGGCGGGAAGCGGCTGAAGGCGGCTGGAGGCGCGCGTATCTTACTCCCAGGTTCGCCCCCGAGCGCTAGGGCTGAAAGAGTTAGCCTAAAGGGGCGAGCGCCAGGGCTTAACTTGGCGAGTGCCAGGGTTCCCTGACGAACAACATTCTGCGCGCATGAGTCACGTTTGGGCCGGTGCCAGTTTGGCCTGATCGAACAGGTCCGCGACCACTTGCTGCAGTCGGTTCATGGCCGTGGCGATGGGCCGGTTAGGGCTTAAGGTAGCGAGCGCGTGGCGGCCGTGTCAGTCATAACTTGCAAAGCCGGCCATCGCCACCAATAATGTCAGTCATGACTGACACCATTCGCTTTCCCGACGAACTCGGCCGCCTGTTGAAAGCGCGCCGGCAAGAACTCGGCCTCACCATCAAGGACCTGGCCCAGCGCGCCGGCAAGGTGCGGGAGGTGATCTACCGGATCGAGGCGGGCGAAGACGTCACCCTCACCTCCCTCATGGCCGTGCTGAGTGCGCTAGGCCTGGTGATGCGCTTGGAACAAGCCCGCATGCCGACCATGGAGGAAGTCGCCGCCCGTTTCTGGTTGGGGGAGGAGGACGATGATGCTGCCTGAAACGAAATCTTCCACCATGGACATCCCGCGGATCTTCAACATCACTGAAAGCGCTCACCGCATCCATAACCCGATCACACCCGAAAAGCTTGCTACCCTCGGCGCGGCGCTGCGTCCGGAATCGGGGGCCCGCGTACTCGACCTCGGCAGCGGTTCGGGGGAGATGCTGTGCACCTGGGCACGCGATCACGGCATCATCGGCACTGGCATCGATATGAGCCCGTTGTTCACCGAGCAAGCGAAACTCCGTGCTGAAGAACTCGGCGTCGTCGATCAAGTCACGTTCATCCATGGCGATGCCGCAGGCTATGTCTCTGATGAAAAGGTCGATGTGGCAGCCTGTGTCGGTGCCACTTGGATCGGCGGTGGGGTTGCCGGCACGATCGAGCTGCTGGCGCGGAGCTTGCGAACCGGGGGCATCATCCTCATCGGCGAGCCCTTTTGGCGGCAGTTACCGCCGACGGAAGCGGTTGCCGAGGGGTGTCTTGCCAACGCCATCGCCGACTTTCTCCTGCTGCCAGAACTTCTCGCGTCTTTTGGCCACCTTGGCTATGACGTCGTGGAAATGGTTCTGGCCGACCAGGACGGCTGGGACAGATACGAGGCGGCCAAATGGCTCACCATGCGCCGCTGGCTTGAAGCCAATCCCGATGACGAACTGGCGACAGACGTTCGAGCCCAACTGACCTCGGAACCCGTGCGCTACGCCGCTTACACGCGGGAATACCTGGGCTGGGGTGTGTTCGCGCTAATGCCGCGGTGATGCCTTGGCACACCCAGAAGATCGTTAACGGCTGTACCGTGCAAAAGCTGATGGACTCACTTCGCTCACCGCTGAATTTGGACGTTAGCTATCGTCGTCCCCAAACACTGCTGCCGAATCAGCGCCTGGAGGTCTTCAAGCCCAGCGCAGGCGGCAATTGCAACCGCATCGGCACAGACCTGGGGCTCTCCGGCAACCAGGCGAAAAATGGCCGGGAGGGCTGCCCCTTCCCGGGAAACCGTGCTTGAAACTGGTCGCGGTGGAGAAACTCGCTGGGCAAGTCCAGGGCGGCGACGAAGTCCCGCCAGGCGCCACGCTCCGCCAGGACGCCATGGGTGATGGCGCAAAGCTGGCAGGGGTAGGTGGCGGGGGAAAAGAGCTTGTGGCCTATGTCCGCCAACGTGTTGAAGAAGCCGCTGTCGGCGTTGTAGACAAAGAGCAGGGATGCGCCCCTATCCATGGTCAGGACCGGATCCCGGAGCGGGCCAGCTTAAGGGCCAGGAGGAGCCAGGGGATGGCATGCAGCACCAGGTCGAACATATCCAGAGGGCGCGTCAGCCCGCCGGCGGCCAGCAGCTTGAGCTTCTCCCACAGATGCGGTTCGGGGACGAAGGGGGCGAGGCCCAGGGTCAGGGCGGCGATGACCAAATAGATCAGGGGCAGACGGTCAAACCAGGTGAGCATGGGGGGCGATCCTGCAATGAAGGGTGGTTGGCGCCAGCCGTTATACTGACGACCTGGACGGCATTCAATGCCGTGATTGACGGTTGCCGGGCCAGCCGCGGGCGTCAGTGGCCGGTTCA
>JAGVUH010000390.1 GCA_019136395.1 Gammaproteobacteria bacterium | reverse complement strand
GGCGGGGTCGTTGCGCGCCACCTGGTAGACGGCATCGAAGATGCGATATTGCACCGGGTCCGTGTCCTGGAACTCGTCAATGAGGGCGACGGGAAACTGGCGGCGAATGGTGTCCGCCAGGCGCGGGCCGTAAGGGCCTTGCAGGGCGGCATCAAGCCGGGTCAGAAGCTCGTTGAAGCCCATCTGGGCGCGCCGCACCTGTTCGGCGGCAAAGCGTTCCGCTACCCAGCGGGCGGCGTGACGCAGGATCGCCTCCCGGGCATCGGGCAGGCTGTTCAGGGCGATGCGGAGGTCGGCGGTGGCCGCCAGGGCGGGGTGGGTGGGCGCCGGCTGGCATTCCGGCTTCCAGGCATCGCGGATGCCCTCCGGGGTGAGCCGGTCCCAGCCGGTCTTGAGGTCCAGGGTCTCGGCGGCCGGATCCGTCACCCAGGCGCGCAGGGCCTCCAGCCAGGGTTTGTAGAAGCGGGCCTGGAGCTTGCGTCCGTTCACCGCCTTGGTGGCGACGGCAGCGTCGAGCAGGGTCTGCAATTCCTCCGTCCAGGCCGCCCAGGGGGCCTTGAGGGCGGTCAGGCGCTGGCGCTTCTCCGCCCGTGCCGTGGCAAGGGTCCGGGCCGGTTCCGGGGTAGATTCCAGCCGTTCGGCATGGTCGACCAGACCCCGCAGGGCCTGCTGCAAGGTCGCGGGATCAGCCCACCAGCGCCGCACCTCGGCGACGTCCTCCAGGCCCAGGGGCACCATGAAGGTGCGCCAGTAGTCGCGCACCACTTCGGCGAGCAGGTCGCCCTGGTCGGTCTCCAGGGTCTGGGTAAAGAGGCTGCCGCTGTCGAAGGCATGCTCGCGCAGCATGCGGTGGCACCAGGCGTGGATAGTGGACACCGCCGCCTCGTCCATCCACTCCGCGGCCAGTTGCAGCCGGTAGGCGCAGCCGGGCCATTGCTCTGGCGGATACGCCTGGCGCAGGTCGTGGAGCAGGTCCTCGCTAGCGGGTCTGGGGGCGATGTTGGCCGGATCAGCGCGGAAATAGGTCGCCGCCTCGTTCAGGCGGGCACGAATGCGGTCACGCAGTTCCTGGGTGGCCGCCTCGGTGAAGGTGACGACCAGGATCTCCGGCGGGGTGTAGGCGCGCATGGCGGCGGGGGGAGGGACTTGGTCAGCGCCAGGGGCATCCTCCTGATCACCCCTTTGGGTTTCACCCGACGTCTCCTCCTGGAAAGTCCCTAGGGCATTCCCTGAAGCACCCATCCGGGAATCGCCAGGGGTATGCATGTGGCAAGCATCGGCGTCATCCCTTTGGGTAGCCGTAAGGGCTGCGTCACCGCTAGCCCCCTGGATCTCGCCCGCCCCATTGCCTTGCAGGCTTCCATGACCCAGCACCAGGCGCACGTATAGGGTCGCGATGGTGAAGGTCTTGCCTGTGCCAGCGCTGGCCTCGATGAGCCGACTGCCCTGGAGGGGAAAGCGCAGGGGGTCCAGGGTGACGACTGGGTCCGCGGTAGGGATGGCCGTGGCGTGAAACTCCCCACGAAGACTTTCATCTTCCGGGGCCTGGCGCGCCGCCCCATGAAAGTCGGCGGCGACCGTGACAGGGTTTGCGTCAGGGCCAAGCGCAAGGTCGGCGGGCGCGGCGAGGGGTGCGGAGGGGGGAATGGACATGGCTGGATATCGCATCTCAATTTTCGGCGGCGCCGGGTCGGGTGGCCTCTGGCGGGGGACGCCGTGAATCCGTCCCTGGAGGCTTGCCAACCGCATCCATGCGGTTGACACCCCCGCCAGAGGCCCCCCGACCCTCACCGGCTTGGTCGGTCACCTCGGCCTTGCTCGCGGCGGCGGGCAAGGCCGCCCACAGCGGACCGTACAGGGTCTCGGCCAGCCGGGTGAAGGCGCCGTCCGCAGTCAGGGCGGCGAAATCCGGGTAGACCCGCGCCAGGTAGGGGTCGGTCTCGACCTCGCCCTGCTGGTTGTAGCCGCCTTCATAGGTCTGGCGCGCGGCACCGGGGTTGCCGCCGCCCTTCAGCCAGGCGAAGGCCGTCCTGGTGGCCAGGGGCAGGGGATGGCGCAGACCTTCGTCCAGGGCGCGGAGCAGTTCGGCCAGATGCCGCCGCGCCTGGTCCGGGGGCAGGGGCGGGAGTTCGACCTTGCCGACCTTGCTCAGCACCAGGGTGGTCAGGGGTGCCTCCCCCAGGTTGCCGGCGAGGTGCGCGACCCAGTGGCGGATCATCTTCTCGCCGCGGTAATGGCGGTCCTTGACCAGATCGCTGGTCTCCAGCGCGACCCGCCCAAGATGGCCCGCCGCATCCGCGCGCAGGCCACCGAGCCAGTCGGCGATCCCAGGGAAAGAGGTATCCGTCGGCGCCTCGGCCGGGGGCTGGAGGCGGTACGCCGCCCCTGCTGTTTCCTGGGGCGGCGCCAGGTCCGGAGGTATGTCTGGACCCGCCTCAGGCTTAGCGTGAAAGTCACGGCAATGCCCTTCATTTTCTGGGGTGTGGCCGGCGGCCTCATGACAGTTAGCGTGAAAGTCACGGCAATGCCCTTCATTTTCTGGGGTGTGGCCGGCGGCCTCATGACAGTTAGCGCCAGGCGCCCCTGGGGTAGGGGTGAACAGGATCTCCATCTCCTCGGCGAGGGGTTGGGGCCAGCGTGCCAGGGCCTCCCGATACTGCGCGAAGAGCTTGTCCATGGGCTCTTCCAGTTCCAAGGCGAGGGCCTCGCCGAAGCCGCCGGGGGCCAGGTCGCCCCGCCGGCGGATCTGGTCCATTCGCGCTGACCGTACCATGGCGAGGGGCTCGCCGGCT
Source organism: Gammaproteobacteria bacterium (assembly GCA_019136395.1). The sequence continues at coordinate 1,268 of JAGVUH010000390.1, read as the reverse complement.
TCCACCGCCCTGGCCTGGACCTGGATCAACTCGTCATTGAGCAACCAGCGTTGCAGGTGATCGAGGGCAAAGGGCTCCTGATCCTCCGCCGCGGGATCGTCGACGTCGAAATAAACCCCCAGCCGCTGGGTGAAAAAGGCCCTGACTGGCGCCTTGAGAAAGTCGGCCAGGTCGCGCAGCCTGAATGGTTCCTCCCGTGGCAGGGGCGGCAAAGGGGCTTTTGCCGCCAGATCCGGACCGGAAGCGATGGCGGCATCCTCCGCGGGCGCGCTGTTGCGAGGCAACGGGGAGGGTCGGGTGACGGCTGACGGGGGTGTCAACCGCAAGGATGCGGTTGCCAAGCCTCCAGGGATGGATTCACGGCGTCCCCCGTCAGCCGTCACCCGGCCCGGAGGCTCAGACGCCGCCATGCCCGGCCGCCACTCCCGGGCATAGGTGAACCAGGGGGATGCCGCGGGATCGCTGGGAAAGTAACGCAGGCTGAAGGGTTGGAGGGGGTGCTCCTGGGTCAGGGCATCCAGCAGGGAGGGCGGTTTCTCGTTGGGAGCCTGAAGGGCGTTGGGTATCGTCTCGGGAGCGGTGTCGCCAGCGGAGACCAACACCTGTTCATCAGTGGATGACCCTGGACTGGCCAGCCGCCAGCCGGCCGCCAAATGGTCGCGCAACTGGCCCACCAACACCGAGGGTGGGCGCACGCCGTTGTCCGTGATGCTACGCCCCACCCAAGAGATGTGCAGCCGCTCCCGCGCCGAGAGCAGGGCCTCCAGGAACAGGTAACGATCGTCCTCGCGCCGGGAGCGGTCGCCGGGCCGGTAGTCCTGGCCCATGAGGTCGAAGTCCAGGGGCTGGCGCTGGCGGGGATAGTCGCCATCGTTCATGCCCAGCAGGCAGACCAGGCGGAAGGGGATGGCGCGCATGGGCATGAGGGTGGCGAAGGTGACCGCCCCGGCGAAGAAGCGCTGGGACAGTCCCCGCTCGTCGAGTTGCGCCAGCCAGTGTTCGCCGACGATGGACAGGGGCAGGGTCTCCGTCAGCCCCGCGGCGTCGGCGGCCTCCCGCCAGTCCTGGAGGGCGCTCTCCAGTTGCAGCAGGGTGAAGGCATCCTCGCCGCTGCCGTTGTCCCCGGCGTCAAAGTAATCCGCCAGCAGTTGGCGCAGCCGGGCGCACCAGTCGGTGACGGTGGCGGGCTCCCGCAGCGTCCGCCAGGTGGCGTCCAGTTGCGCAAAGAAGCGCGTCAGCGGGCCGAGCAGGGCGGCATCGAGACCACC
>JAGVUH010000040.1 GCA_019136395.1 Gammaproteobacteria bacterium | reverse complement strand
GCCAGGCTCAGTCACTTGCAGTGCTGGCATGCGACTGGGTCGAGAAAACGCCACCAACCTAGATCTGGCCTCCAGAGGAACGCGGCGCTGGTGAGGTGGCGATCTGGCGATGCCAGGGTTGAACGGGAGGCGCCGGGTATAGAATCTCCCTTCCCGCGGTTCCGCCCCCAGCCCAGTGCCTTCGGCGGGACCCTGTCTCATCAACCCTGCCTCCTCCTCTGGGAGAAGCCAGCCATTCAGATCCTCTGGGAGAAGCCAGCCATTATCCTGCGGATTGCGGTCTCGGTGCCGCTGCCGGGCCTCTTCGATTATCTGCCGCCGGTGGAGGGGGTGGCATCCTCGGTGCCAGTACCGGCGCCGGGGATGCGGGTCCAGGTGCCCTTCGGCACCCACGTCCGGGTGGGGATGATCGTCGCCCTGGGGGAAGACAGCGACCAGCCGCCGGAGCGGCTCAAGCCCATCCTGGCGCTCATCGATGATCGCCCCTTGCTGGGGAACAGGGACCTGGAGTTCATCCTCTGGGCCGCCGATTATTATCGCCAACCGCCAGGGGAAGCCTTGTTTGCCGCCCTGCCGGCACGTCTGCGCCGGCCCGAGCCTGCCCTAGATGCCCTGCATGGCTTGGTTACACCTGGCGGAGGGGATGGTGGCCAAGTGAGCGGGGAGGGTACGAGCCAAGCCCCGGTCCCGGTCCCGGTCCCGGTCCCGGAGCTCAACCCGCGTCAGGAGGAGGCGGTGAGGACGGTGCTGGGTGCCCTCGGGCGCTTTCAGCCTTTTCTCCTAGAGGGCGTCACCGGTAGCGGCAAGACCGAGGTCTACATCCGGCTCCTGCTCGCCGTCCTGGCGGCGAGCGGTCAGGCGCTGCTGCTGGTGCCGGAGATTGGGCTCACCCCTCAACTCCGCCGCCGCCTGGGGGGGCGGTTGCCGGGCAGGCTGGTGATCCTCCACTCCGGCCTGACCGCCAAGGAGCGCGAACTGGCCTGGCAGGCGGCGGCGAGCGGGGGGGCGGACCTGGTCCTGGGGACCCGCTCCGCGGTCTTCACCCCCTTGCCACGCCTGCAACTCATCCTCGTGGACGAGGAGCATGACCTCTCCTTCAAGCAGCAGGACGGCTTCCGCTACTCGGCCCGGGACCTGGCGGTGCGCCGCGCCCAACAGGCCGGCTGCCCCCTGGTGCTGGGCTCGGCGACGCCCTCCCTGGAGAGCCTGCGTAACGTGGCCTTGGGCCGCTACGCCCGCCTGGAACTGCCGGAGCGGGCCGGCGGCGCCGCCCACCCCGCCATCGGCCTGCTCGACATTCGCGGTCAGCCCTTGCGTGGCGGCCTGTCCCAGGTCCTGATCCGGCTGATGCACGAGCAGTTCATGGCCGGCAATCAGGTGCTGCTGTTCCTCAACCGCCGCGGCTTCGCCCCGGTCCTGACCTGCCATGACTGCGGCTGGGTGGGCGGCTGTCCCCACTGTGACGCCCGCCTCACCCTGCACCTGGCGGAACAGCGTCTCTGGTGCCATCACTGTGGTCTGGTCCGACCCCTGCCCACCGCCTGCCCTCAGTGCGGCGGGCTTGACATCCGCCCCCTGGGCCAGGGGACCGAGCGCCTGGAGGGCGAGCTCCAGGCCCTGTTTCCCGACATCCGTGTCGCCCGGGTGGACCGGGACAGCACCCGCCGCAAGGGGGAACTGGACCGGCTGCTGGCAGCGGCCCGCGCCGGGGAATACTCGTTGCTGGTCGGCACCCAGATGCTGGCCAAGGGCCACCACTTCCCCCGCGTCACCCTGGTCGGCATCCTTGACGCCGACAATGGCCTCTATGGCGCCGATTTCCGCGCCGCCGAGCGCATGGCCCAGTTGGTCATCCAGGTGGCCGGTCGCGCCGGGCGGGCGGAGCGGCCCGGGCGGGTGGTGCTTCAGACCCACCACCCCGATCACCCCCTGCTCCAGACCCTGCGGCGCCAGGGCTATCCGGCCTTCGCCGCCGCGGCTCTGCGGGAACGGCGCGCGGCGGGCCTGCCGCCCTTTAGTCACCAGGCCCTGTTGCGGGCCGAAGCCCCCAGCCGTGAGTCCACCCTGGGCTGGTTGCATCAGGCCCTGGAGGCCGCGCGTTCCCTGGCGACGCTCGTCCCACGGGACCTGGGAGCAGCAGGTGCCTCGGGCGCCCAAGGTCCTCAAGGTGCCCAAGGTGCCCAAGGTGCCCAAGGTGCCCAAGGTGCCCAAGGTGCCCAAGGGGGCCAAGGTGCCCGGGGAGCCTCAAGTGCTTCGGCTGCCTCGGGTGCTTCAGGTATCCAAGGGGCCAAGAGTACCCAAGGTACTCAAGGGGGTGGCGTCAGCCTCTTTGGTCCGGTCCCGGCGCCGATGGAGCGCCGTGCCGGGCGCTTCCGTGCCCAGCTCCTGGTCCAGGCTCAGGCCAGGGGCGATCTGCAAGGCTTTCTCGCCGGCTGGATGCCGCTGCTCTACGCCCTCCGCCGCCCGGCTGGCGGGCGCTGGTCCCTGGATGTCGATCCACAGGAGCTCTACTGATCGGGATTTGGCTGTCTCCACCCGGCGATGTCACTCCTCCGCAAGGGTGCCGAACACGCCCGTCCCATCCCGGGTCAGGGCATGAGCCTTGATGCTGATGGTTGGGCACGGTACTGAAACCCTTTCCGCCCGATTCCTGCTATTCTTGATTGGCCGAAATTTTTTCGGTGCCCCCGTCCTCGCCAGTCCCGCCGGACCTGGCTCCCCATCCCAGCCATATAGCCAAGCCGAATGAAGCAACAGGTCAAGGAACTTCTCTCTACTGCATGGCGCACCCTGGTCGAGACCGGCCAGGTCAGCGGCGCCGCCCCGGCCGATCCCCAGGTGGAGCGCGCCCGCGATCCCGCCCATGGCGACTTCTCCACCAATCTGGCCCTGGTCATGGCCAAGGCCGCCGGGGGTAAGCCGCGGGACCTGGCGGCCAAGCTGATCGCTGCCATGCCGGCCTCTGACCTGGTGGTCCGAACCGAGATCGCCGGCCCCGGCTTCATCAATTTCTTTCTGGCGCCCAATGCCCATCTGGGACTGATCCCGGCCATCCTCGCCGCCGGGCCCGACTTTGGGCGCAGCCAGATTGGCGCCGGCCAGCGGGTCCAGGTCGAATTCGTCTCCGCCAACCCTACCGGGCCCCTGCACGTCGGTCACGGGCGGGGCGCGGCCTATGGCGCCGTGGTGGCGGACCTGCTGGCGGCGGTGGGTTTCAACGTCCACCGGGAGTATTACGTCAACGACGCCGGCCGGCAGATGGACATCCTGGCGGCCTCGGTGTGGTTGCGTTACCTGGAACTGTGCGGCGAGGAGGTGCGCTTTCCCGCCAACGGCTACCGCGGCGATTACGTCTGGGACATCGCCGCCAGCCTTCACCGCGACCACGGCGACGCCTACCACCATGAGGCCGCCGAGGTCTTCGCCGGGGCCCCCGAGGATGCCGCCAGCGCCGATGAGCGCGATGCCGAGGGTAACCCCCTGCCCGGCGCCCCGGCCGGTGACAAGGAGGCCCACATCGACGCCCTGGTCAACCGGGCCAAGGAATTGTTGGGCGACAACCGCTACCGCTTCGTCTTCGAGCTGGGCCTGAACACCATCCTCGATGACATCCGCGACGACCTGGCCCTGTTCGGGGTCGAGTACCAGGAGTGGTATTCGGAGCGCTCCCTGACCGAGAAGGGGGCCGTCAACCGGGCCCTCGAACGGCTGCGGGAGGCTGGGCACCTCTACGAGCGGGACGGGGCCCTCTGGTTCCGCTCCACCGCCTTCGGCGACGACAAGGATCGGGTGGTGGTGCGTGACAATGGCCAGAGCACCTACTTCGCCTCCGACATCGCCTACCACATGGACAAGCTGGAGCGGGGCTTCGACCGGGTCATTGACATCTGGGGCGCGGACCACCACGGCTATGTGCCGCGCATCAAGGGCGCCCTCCAGGCCCTGGGGGATGATCCCAACAAGCTGGACGTGCTGCTGGTGCAGTTCGCCATCCTCTACCGCGGCGGCGAGAAGGTGCAGATGTCCACCCGCTCCGGGGAGTTCGTCACCCTGCGGCAATTGCGCAAGGAGGT
>JAGVUH010000598.1 GCA_019136395.1 Gammaproteobacteria bacterium | reverse complement strand
ACCTGACCGAGATTTCCATCGAGGCGCTCGGAACCTGTGCGCCGGCAGATTCCCAAGCCGACCGGGTACGCTGCGGAACAGTGCATGCGCTGCAGCGGTATCTGCGCCAAGCGGGCCTACCGTGCATCACCCCGGCGGTGACGCCCACGGTGACGACGGCCCTGCTGGCAGCCTATGCCCGCTTTCTCGCCGATGTCCGGGGCCTGGTCCCTTCAACGGTAGGGGACCATGTGGACACGGCCAAGGCCTTTCTGGCGCAACTGGGCGAGGCCCCCACGCCAGCGCGTCTGGCGGCCGTGACGACGCAGGATATCGAGGCCTTTATGCGCGCGCGCGGTCCCCAGGTCGGCCGTGGAACCTTGCAGCATATCGCCTCACAACTGCGGGGTTTCCTGTGCTTTCTCGCGTTGCGCGGATTCCTCGACGCCGCGCTGGCCGAGGCGGTTGACACGCCCCGGTTGTACCGCGGCGAACGCCTGCCGCGGAGCCTGCCGTGGAGCACCGTGCAGGCCTTCTTGCAGGCCATCGATTGCCGCACGGCCAAGGGGCGACGTGACTACGCCATGTTTTCACTCATCGCCACCTATGGACTGCGCGCCTGCGAAGTGGTGGCCCTGACGCTGGATGATATCGACTGGCGCGCCGCGCAGCTGCGGATTGCCCAACGCAAGACCGGCCAACTGCTGCAACTGCCGTTGACCGACGCCATCGGCGATGTGCTGGTGGATTACCTGCGTGAGGCGCGACCGCCGCTCCCCTTTCGGCAGCTGTTCCTGCGCCAACGCGCCCCCGCTGGCGTACTCAAGCCGACGGCGGTGGGCGAAGCGTTTCAGTATTGGCGCGCGCGCAGCGGGCTGGCGATCCCCTTTCAGGGACCGCACTGCCTGCGCCATGCCTATGCGGTGCATCTGCTGCGCTGCGGCACGCCGGTGAAAACCATCGGCGACCTCCTGGGTCACCACAGCGCCGAGAGCACCTGTGTCTATCTGCGGCTGGCCGTCGAGGATCTGCGCGAGGTCCCCCTGGCCCTCCCCGCGGAGGTGGGCCCATGAACGCAAACGATTTTATCTCGCCGCTGGGGCCGGTCATGGCACGCTTTATCGCGCTCAAGCAGGCCTTGGGTCGCCGCTACGACAGCGAGCGGCGTATTCTCGGATACCTCGATACGTTCCTAAACCCTGGCCCCGCTGTGTGCGTCAACTCGTCGGAATCGCCTGTGGATCGTCCATCAGTTCTGTCGCTATCGACGTCGCAGCGAGCCGGCGTGTTTCATTCCCGACCCGGCACCTCGACGCTAATCAGAATGGACCCATTTGCGCTAAGAAATACAGACCCCCCTCGTGCGCAGTGGATGACTGCCGTGGGAAGTGGGTAACGGGCGCAGGAGGGCGCCGATCGCGGTCCGGTTCACACAGGAACTGGACCGCGATTGGCGCTGGGAGAGAGGGGTCAGCGTGGAGCTGCGTTGTCGGGCGTCGCCGCGGGGGCGCGCAAGGACGGCCCGGTCAGGCGCAGGGTGATGCAGTGATGCTGTAAGCGGTCGAGCAGAGCATCGACCAGGGGCTTATTGCGGAAGAGGTCGTACCACTGGTCGAAGTCGAGGTTAGTGGTGATGAGGGTACTCTTGCGGGCGTAGCGCTGTTCCAGCAGCTGGAATAAGGCGTTGGCATGCTCGGGTTTGAGGTTCATGTACCCCAACTCGTCAATGGCCAGCACGTCATAGGCGGCGAGGCGTTTGAGCAGGCGGGTGGTGGAGTGGTCGGCGAGCGAGGCATAAAGCTCGTCGATCAGGTCCTGGGCGTTGTAGAAGCGACCGCGGTAGCCGTTGACCAGCGCTTGACGCAGCAGGCCGATGGCCAGTCCGGTCTTGCCGGTGCCGGGTGGACCGATCAAAACCAGGTTCTCGGCTCGGTCGATGAATCCCAGGCCAGCGAGGGCGCGGATGTGGGAGGCGTCCACCGTCTGCTGGCGGGCGAAGGGGAAGGTGTCCAGCGACCAGTCCCAGGGCAAATGGGCCTGTTGCAGGCGGTAGGCGAGGCTGCGCTCCTGGCGGTGACGCGACTCCTCGCCCAAGAGCGCGAGCAGCACCGCCGCCGGTGGATCGCCGGCCTGTTCGGCGCCATCGAGCACCCGGTCCAGGGTCTGGGCCATGCCGGCGAAGTGCAGTTCGGCGAGCAGGGTGTGAATGGCCGCGCGCATCAGTCCCCCTCCGCGAGCTGGAAGAAGGCCCCGCGCACCTGCTTGAGGATCAGCGATTCCAGGCGAGTCAGGTCATAGAGGCCATAGGTCAGGGCTTGGGCGACGGCCGCCAGGAAGGGCTCGGATGGATAGGTGCGTTGGAATTGCAGCAGCCGCTTGAGCCGGGCTGCCCCGCGCCCCGGGGCATGGGCCACCAGGGCCTGGATATAGTCGCGGAGCACCGCCGGGGCGTCCACCAGTAACGCCTGTTGCGCCGGGGGCGGATCAGTGCGCCGCGTGCGCGGCGGGCCGTGATGGCCGGCGGCGGTGAGGCGGCGGTCGCGTTGGCCGATGGCCCGCGGGTGGCGGGCCACCTCACGGCCCTGAAAGTAGATCGCCACCGTCTCAAAGTACTGGTAGACCTCCACCGCCTTGCCGAGGAGTCGCTCGGGCACCGAATAGCGGTTGGTCTCTAGATGCACATAGCCCTCGGTATCGACCACCCGATGGGCGATCACACACACCGCTGGCCGGTGGGCCGGCAGTGGGCGCAACGCCGGGCGCTCCTGCTCAAAGGCGGCCCGCGGTGAAGTGCCTAAGGAACGCTTGACCTTCTGGTTAGCGACGCTCTCACACCAGGCGCGGGCCTGGGCGTTGATGTCCGGCCAGTCGGCGAAGGCGCGCCCGGGCAGAAAGTTGTGCTCGACGTAGTGAAACAGTCGCTCGACATGGGCCTTGCGGTCGGGATTTCCGATGGGATGGGGCACAAACCGGACCCCAAAGCGCGCCCCGAACTGCTCGATCTGGGCGGCGATCAGGGCCCCCGGCCCGCTGCCGGCGGCCACCAGGACACTGGTGTTGTCGATGGTACAGCGCCCGCAGGTCCCGCCGAGAAAGGCGAAGGCCTCGTCGAGGAACACCTGGGCCTCGAAGCGAGTGAAACGCGGGTAATACTGGATGAAACCATAGCGGCTGAAGCCCAGGATGAGCCCGGCGCACTGGGCGGTGAGCGATGTCCCACCGACCTGCAGGCGATGGGGTGAGGTGTCATGCTGCATCTCCTGCCCCGGGGCGAAGTCGTAATGACCAACCCGCGCCGGTGGCGCCTCACGCAGTTGCAGTTCGCGCACCCAGTAGGTCAGGGTGCTGTAGGGGACCTCAGCGCCGAGCTGTTCACGCAGCAATTCCTGCATCCGCACCACATTCCCCTGGGCTTTGCAGTAGAGCGCGGGCAGCTGCGAGGTGAGCTCTGGCATGCTCGGCGCGGGCTGCCTGTTGCTCGGGGGTCGCACCGCCCCCTGCGCCAGCACCTGCCGTACCGTGGGGCGCGCGTGACCCAGGGTGCGGCTGATCTGGCGCACGCTCAGCCCCTTGGCGTGGAGTTCGACGATGGTCTGGCGTTGCGGTTGCGACAACATGCTCTCCCTCCTGTAACGGTTGGCGCAGGCGCTCAAGCGCCTGCAGGGTCTTCGCCACGGCCTGGCGTAGGGTTTCCCAGGTCGCGGCCGGGGGGCGCGGGTCGAGCAAGGGCGGCAGCGTGCGCGCCAGGCGCTGGAGTTGTCGGCGTAGCCGCGCCAACTCGGCCAGCCACTGCGTCTCGGGGTCGTCGCTCGCCGGGGCTTCAGGCGCCTGCAGGGCCTGGATGAACAACCGCGGCTGGGCCACCATGCGGGCGCGGGCCGTGCGGTTGGCCTGTCCGTAGTGGGCATACCAGGAGGCCAACTCCCGCGTGGACAAGGGCGCGTGGTGCAAGGCGGCGAGCAAGGACTCGGCGTCGGCGGCGTTGGCGCGCGCCAACGGGACGAAGACCCGGCTCGCCGCCCAGCTGGAGAGCACGCCCTGGCGCACGGCCTCCTGCACGGGCTCGGACAACGGTGAGAGCAGCGCCAGGCGCCGGCTGACCCAACTGGCGTCCTTGCCCAGGGCCGCCGCCAGGGCGCGCTGGCTCAGCCCCTCGGCCAGGGCCGCCGACAACATCCAGGCCTGCTCGATGGGCTCGAAGGCGCGGCCCTGATGGCGGGCCAACACCTGCGTCAGGGCCGCGCCGAGCGAGCCCTGCCAGACCTCGACCTGGGCGGTATCGCGGCCGAGGCGTTGCAGTGCCGCCCAGCGCTGGTAGCCGTCGACCAACACCCAGCGTGGGCCCTCGGCCACGACCACCAGCGGCACCCGCTGGCCATCGGCGTCGATGGAGGTCATCAGCCGACGGACCTGCTCGGGGCGCTGCACCCGGGTCTGGACATAGGGGGCATCGAGCTGATGCAGATCGAGCACCATCGCGTTCACGGGGGCGGCGTTCATGGCCGATACCCTAGCCCGAACACGCCCGTCAGGGCTATCGAGTCCTCTCTTTGCAATCCGCCGCCAGGCCCCCTAAGCCGCGTCTACTGCGCTGAGTACAAACAGGTTTTCGCGGTTGACACGTCCACATTTGCAATTCGTCCCGCGCCACGGCTCGACCCGGTAAGTACCCGCCGGTAAACAACTTTCAGACGTCCACGCGTCCTCTTTTGCAATCACCCCCAGCGCCCCACGGCGCCGAGCGTTGCGCGCCCCCTGAGCCTCGCGGTTGCGCTCGACAGACTCGGGGTGACGCTCGCGCCAGGCCCGCCAATACTGCGGATGTGCCTGCACCCAGGCCCGCTGGGCGGCCTGGTCGTTGGCGCGGTAGTCTGGATCGGTGGCGCGCTTGCGCCGTTGCCAGGCACGCTTACGCGCCCGCTGGCAAGCCGGCCGCGAACAGTAGGTCTGGGTAGGGTTCTGGGGGCGCGGTTGAAACGGCTGGCCGCAGCAGCAACAGCAGGGCGCGTGGCTCATCTCTCCCACCATTCAGCAGCGTGCCTCGTGGTGGAAGTGTGCCCGCATGCCCCAGGATGGGTCGTGCGGGCGGGGACTTTTTCGTTAGCGCAGCCCCCTACACACTAGGGGGTGGGCCTGATTTCTTAGCAGAGGGTGGGTAAATTCGGATTAGCGTCGAGCCCGGCACTGTTCCCCCCCATCAATCCTCCAAGACCGCCCTATTGGTTCACGCCAGCCGAGCTCTTGCGGCTGCTGCAGGCGGCTGATGCCCTGACGCCAACGCCGCATTCACCCTTGCGCCCGGCCGTCATGCGCGTGAGCCTCGTGCTGCTGTACACCTTGGGTCTGCGGCGCAGTGAACTGGTGAGCTTGCGTCTCGGCGATCTCGATCCGCTGGAGCGGACCCTCGCGGTGCAAGCGGGAAAGTTCCACAAGGCGCGCCTGCTGCCGCTGTCCGCAGATGCTTTCGCCGCGGTGCAACGCTATTTGCAGGTCCGAACCGCGGCAGGTTTCCGGGCCGACAGCGAGGCCCCGCTCCTGTGTCATGGTCGGCAGGGGGCGCTGGGCTATGGTGGGGCCGGCTTACACCAAGGACTCAGCGCCTTGTTTCAGGATGCCGGCCTGCGCTCTTCTGACGGGCGTCTGCCGCGCGTGCATGATTTCCGACACCATTTCGCCATCCAGGTGTTGCGGCGCTGGTATGAGGCCGGCGCCGATGTTCAGGCGAAATTGCCGCTCCTGTCCCTCTACATGGGCCATGTCTCCATTGCCTCCACCGCGTACTACCTGCCGTTCGTGACGGACCTGGCGATGCGGGCGAGTGAGCGCTTCGAAGCCTATGGCGGCGCCCTCATTACCCCGCAGCATGATCAGGCGGGAGGTCAGGGATGACCACTTCACTGCCAAACACCCTCGCGCGCGCCCTGCACGCCTTCTTCGCCGACTACCTGCCGCAGGTCCGCGGCCTCAGTCCGCATACCCTGCACAGCTATCGCGATAGCCTGATGTTGTTGCTGCGCTACGTCGCCGCCCAACGCGGCTGTCAGGTCGCGGTGTTAGACATCGGCCATCTGACCCCCGAGGTGGTCGTCGCCTTTCTGCAAGATCTGGAGGACAGCCGTGGCAATTTGCCGACGACCCGCAATGTCCGCCTGGCGGCCTTGCATGCCTTCTTTCGCTATCTGGCCTTGCAGCATCCCGATGCCCTGGAGCAAGCTCAGCGGGTGCTGGCCATCCCGTGCAAGCGGGCGGGGCAGCGGGCGGTCGAATATCTGGACTATGCCGAGATTCAAGCCGTCCTGGCCGCGATCGATCGGTCGCACGCCGATGGTGAACGCGATTACACCCTGCTGGCGACGCTGTTCAATACCGGCGCGCGGGTGCAGGAGCTCCTCGACGTTCGCCCGCTTGATCTGCAGTTGATTAAGCCCTATCAGGTGCGTCTCATCGGTAAAGGGCATAAAGCACGGATCTGCCCGCTCTGGCCGCAGACGGCCGCCGTACTCAAAGCCTACTGCCAACAACAGGGCATCGACCTGAATGACGCCCAGCCGCTCTTCCGCAACCATCGCGGCGGCACGCTCACGCGCTACGGCGTACGTTACATCCTCGCTAAGTATGTCCAGCTGGCGGCGGTCACGATGCCGAGCCTTGCCCGCAAGCGACTCCATCCACATACCCTGCGGCATAGCACAGCAGTTCACCTGCTCAAGGCCGGTGTTGACCTCGCGACCATCAGCCATTGGCTGGGCCATGCTTCGGTGACGACCACCAACCGCTACGCGGCAGTCGACCTGGAGATGAAGCGTCAGGCGATCGAGTCGGCTGCGGGCTTGGAGAGCCCACCGGCGCCAACCCAGTGGCGTACCGACACCTCTCTCCTGGAATGGCTCGCGGCCTTGTGAAAAATAATGTGGAGTCTTACGCCAACAAGCAGCGCTGATTCAATGCGGTAGCAACCGGACTCCACATTATTCATGTCTTACCATAAATCGACCACCAACAGGGCCGGCTTGAGCAGTCGCGCCATCTCCCGCTTGATGCCCCCCGTGGCCTGGGCGGCGGCCAGGGTATTG
>JAGVUH010000156.1 GCA_019136395.1 Gammaproteobacteria bacterium | reverse complement strand
CACCAGTGGGACTCACCCCTGCTGCAACGGCCGACCATCGCCCAGCAGAAGATCGTCCCCTGGGGCAAGACCTACGCCGCCTATCGCTACCAGCCGGACCTGGTCTTCATCGGCAGTTCCCGCACCGAGATCGGCCTACCCACGGAACTGCCCCAGTTCGCGGACCAGCGGGTGCTCAACCTGGCCATCAGTGGCGCCTCCCTGAAGGACGCCATGAACATGCTGCGCCACACCAGCTACTTCCATCGGCCCAAGATGGTGGTCTGGGGCCTGGACTACGGTTGGCTGTTCGGCCTGCAGGGCGGCAACAGCGATTTCGCCGAAGAGCTGATCGCCACCTCGGATCTTTATCCCGTCAAGCGCTTCCTGCTCAACCTCAAGCGCGCCGCCTCCTGGACCCAGACGGTGGAGACCTGGAAGATCCTCCTTGGCACCAACACTCAGCAATGCCTGCCGATCCTGGCCAGCCGCGGCCATAAATCGGACGAGTGCCTAAAGATCATCATGGCGGATGAGGGGGGCACGGCCTTCGCCTTCGACAAGATAATGAGCAAGGGCGACCCCTCGGCCGTCCCCCAGGATACCGCCGGAACCCTTGCGGCCCTGGACCAGGTCACCCAGGACTATTGCCGGCAGGGGGTCGCCTTCCGCTTCTTCCTTAGCCCGGTCCACGCCCTAGCGGAGCTGTCCTACTGGCAGGACGTGCTGCCGGCCCACGAGCAATGGAAGCGCGATCTGGTCACGATCTTCGACCAGCGTCGCCGGGAGGGCTGCGACATCCGTTTCCGGGACTTCACCGGCTTCAACCGCATCACTACCGAACCCGTGCCCCAGGTCACGGGCAAGGATGAGATGCGTTACTACTGGGAATACTCCCACTACTCCGCCGAGGCCGGCAAGGAGATCCTGGAGACCCTGCTGCCCGCCAGCCCGCCGCCCGTCGATACGGGTTTCGGCGTCGATCTGACCGGGGCGACCATCGAAGAGCATCTACAGGATTTTCGCCGCCAGCGGGCGGAATACTGCGCCAGCCACCCCTGGGAGACGCGCAACCTGCCCGCCTGCCAGCGTAGCGCGGCCGAGGGCACCTCTTCAGGTGGTACCGACGCGGCCCCCCAGTAGCGTGGGGCAGGCGTAGCTCAGTGCAGTGGGTCGGTATCCGAAAAGATCGCGGTCAGGTTGTGGGCTTCGCGCTTGATCTCGCCGATATCAAACGGGCCGGCCTGCCCACTCTTCAGACCCACCTCCCAGAGGCGGCGCAGATGCTCGATCTGCTCCCGCTGCGATGCGCGCTTGAGTTGCCAGTCGCGCAGGGCCTCACGGACGACCTCGCTCGTAGAGGCATAGTCGCCGGCCTTGACTGCCGCGCGGACGTTATCGGCTATCTCTTTCGTGAGGGCGACCGTGATCTTTTCGACGGTGGTGGACATTGGCTGCAACGTGGTAAAGATACTTTGGATGGAATGACTTATTCATACCACCCCCCAGAACAACGCGCAACGCACCCCATCGGCTTGACGTAAGAAAGGGGGGTGCGTGCGCGCCTTGAGGGTTACCTCGATGGTGAACCTCCCAATCTAGCTCAGCCATCAAATAGGTGGCTCAGCAGTCAAATCTGATGCGAAAGCCCCTGATCAGTCGCTCGCCACCGGCAGCCCGGCGCGGCGCCACTCCGGCAGCCCTTCCTCCAGGCGACGCGCGGTGAAGCCCGCCTGGCGTAGCCTGGCCACCGCCTCGAAGGACAGCACGCACCAGGGGCCCCGGCAATAGGCCACCACCTCGCGATCCGGGGGCAGGTCCCGGAGCCGCTCCTGCAAGCGCTCCAGGGGGACATTCAGGGCCCCGGCCACGTGGCCCTGGGCATATTCCTCGGGAGGACGCACGTCCAGGACCGTCACCAGGCCAGCGCGCACCCGGTCCAGCAGGTCCTGGGCCGGCACCGGCTCCAGGGCGTCGCGCCCCCGCAGATAGGTACCGACCAGGTCCTCGACCGCGTCGAGGTGGGCCGAGGCGATACCGCGCAGCACGGCCAGCACATCCAGCACGCGCTCGTCCCCCAGGGTGTAGCGGATATGCTTGCCATCGCGCCGCGCCTGCACCAGCCCCGCCGCCTTGAGTTGCTGCAAGTGCTTGGAGGTATTGGCGATGGATAGCCCGGCGACCTGTGCCAGGTCCTCCACGCTGCGCTCCCCCTGGGCGAGGTAATCCAGCAGTTCCAGGCGCGAGCCATGGCCCAAGGCCCGGGCGACAACCGCCAGTTGGGCGAACAGGGCCTGCTTGGGATCAAGGCTAGGTGGCATGACTGACTCCTGCGGATGGCTCGGCAACCATCAACAACTACATTGAACATCGTCCAGGTCGCCAGTATAGGGGGCCGGGTCCACGCCATCACCCAGGTTGTTCTCACGCAGCCCGCTCAGCGTGAAAGTCACGGAATGTGGTACCTGAATTCAGGAATGACTTGCCGGCGACAACGAACGCCGCTTCAATCAACCTTATCGTTGAATAAAACGCCCTCATCTGCCAGACTCAGGTCCAGCCAACCAACAACCGGACCACCGGAGGCAGACCAGCGTGGAGACCTTCGTCCAGACTCATGAGGCGGCCATCCGCCTGACCGCCTTCTTCGGCATCTTCGCCGCCATGGCCCTGTGGGAATGGCGCGCCCCGCGCCGGCCCCTCACCGTCTCCAAGACCCTGCGCTGGGCCAGCAACCTGGGCCTGGTGGTCCTGAACACGGTCCTGCTGCGCCTGCTCTTTCCCGTCGCGGCGGTGGGACTGGCGGCGACGGCAACGGCCCAGGGCTGGGGCCTGCTCAATCAGTTTCCCCTCTCCCCCTGGCTGGCGATCCCCCTGGCGGTGATGGCCCTTGACCTGGCCATCTGGGCGCAGCACGTCTTTTTTCACGCCGTGCCGGCCCTGTGGCGGCTGCACCGGGTCCACCACGCCGACCTGGACTATGACCTCACCACCGGGGCGCGCTTCCACCCCATCGAAATCCTGCTGTCCATGCTCATCAAGTTCGCCGTCATCCTGGCCCTGGGGCCGCCGGTGGTGGCCGTGATCCTGTTCGAGGTCATCCTCAACGGCATGGCCATGTTCAACCACGGCAACGTCGGCCTGCCCGCCGAGCTGGACCGGCGGCTGCGCTGGGTCTTCGTCACCCCCGACATGCACCGGGTGCACCATTCGATCGCGGAGGACGAGACCAACTCCAACTTTGGCTTCAACCTCTCCTGGTGGGACCGCCTCTTCGGCACCTACCGCGATCAGCCCCGAGCCGGTCACCTGGACATGACCATCGGCATCGACGACCACCGCGACCCCCGGGAGGTCGCCGCCCTGCCGGGGATGCTGGCCCTGCCCTTCCGCGGCGCGATCACCGGCTATGCCATCAATCGCCGCCGCTGGGAGGGGGAGAGCCTGACGCACACTGCCACAGGTCAAGCTCCAGGCCGAGCGACCGCGAACCCCCGTCAGGTCAAACAAGACCGACCGGGGCCAGCAGGTGGACGGAGTGGTCCTGGCGGTTCAAGCGGTTCCGTTGGCGCAATTGGACCCGATGGTTCGCCGAGCCAAGGTGAACCACGCGGACCTGGCGGACCTGGCGGACCTGGCGGACCTGGCGGACCTGGCGGACCTGGCGGACCTGGCGGAGCGGGCGGATCGGGCGGACCGGGCGGACCGGCTGGACGAAGCGGACCAGCCAGGAGGCAACCGTGAAGTCGGCCCCGCGCCTGCTGCTGGTCCTGGCCCTGGCCACCGGCATCGCCCTGGCCCTGATCAACCGCGAGCACCTGGACGCCAACGCCCTGACGGCCTGGGTCGAAGCCGCCGGCCCGGTGGGACCCCTGCTCTTCATCGGCCTCTATGCCATCGCCACCGTCCTGTTCCTGCCCGGTTCCCTGCTCACCCTGGCCGGCGGCGCCCTGTTCGGGCCCCTGTGGGGGACCCTGTGGAACCTCACCGGCGCCACCCTCGGGGCGGTGCTGGCCTTTCTGGTCGCCCGCTATCTGGCTGGTGACTGGGTCCAGGCCCGCGCCGGAGGGCTGCTCAAGCGCCTGATCCAGGGCGTGGAGGCGGAGGGCTGGCGCTTCGTCGCCTTCACCCGCCTGGTGCCGGTTTTTCCCTTCAACCTGCTCAACTATGCCCTGGGGCTGACGCGCATTCCCTTCCTTCCCTACCTGCTCGCCACCGCGATCGGCATGCTGCCGGGGGCCATCGCCTACACCTGGCTGGGCTATGCCGGCCGCGAGGCGGCCGGCGGGGGGGAGGGCCTGATCCAGAAGGGCCTCATCGCCCTCGCCCTGCTGGCCGCCCTGGCCTTCCTGCCGCGCCTGGTGGCCCGTCTGCGCCAGGCCCCTTTGGTTGATGGCGGCGGAAGCGAAAACGCGCATGACCGCGGGTGAACCTCTCCCTCCGCCCCAATCCGCACAACCTCGCTCCCAGGCTCCACCACCAAGACCACTCAACCTCAACGGAGTCGCCCTCATGTCCACCCTCTTCATCCTCAACGATCCGCCCTACGGCACCGAGCGCAGCTTCAATGCCCTGCGCCTGGCCAAGGCCCTAACCGGCAAGGACGAGCCGGTCTGCGTCTTCCTCATGGCCGACGCGGTGGCCTGCGCCAAGGCCGGCCAGAAGGTACCGCAGGGTTATTACAACCTGGAACTGATGGTGAAAGGGGTGGCCCGGAAGAGCAAGGTACTGCTCTGCGGCACCTGCATGGATGCCCGCGGGATCACGGAGGCGGAACTGATCGCAGGAACCCACCGTAGCACCCTGGATGAACTGGCCACGGAAACCCTGGCCGCGGCACGGGTCCTGGTATTCTGAACCCTCGCGACCACCGAGCGTTGGCGGAGCCAATACCCTGTCCCCAAAATTGACGGGGCAGCGACGAATCACCCCGTGAACCATGCCATGCCCCTTGCCCACGACACTCCAGCCCAGCGCGATCGGGAGGAGGAGATCAGCCAGTCCCTCTGGCCCTCCCCAGCCTATAACCGCCAGATAGAACAACTTCGGGCGGCCATCGGGGAGACCATCTTCCTGACCGAACTGAGTGACAGCCCCGTCCAGCTCGGTGTCCGTCTGACCGCGACGCCTTACGTACTCCTGGGACTGATCGACTTTCCCCGCCCCGATCCGACACGGGGGCTGGCCCCGCACCTGCTCTTGCTGGACGACGGGCGTGGGGTGAACCTGGGACGGATCGCCCGGGTCAGCCGCCGTCCCTTCGTGCCCAAGCCGGTGGACCTGCTCTATCAGGACCGGGCCGCCGAGCAACACCTGCTCTTCGCCGAGCGGCGTCTGTCGCAGGAATTCCTTGGCGTGCGCAGCCGGGTGGCGCTGGGTGAATGTCTCGGCTACTCCCCGCCCGAGGTGGCCCGCCTGATCACTGGCCCGGGGGACCAGGAGACCGAGGCTCCATGACGTGAGATCAGTAGCGGATTATTGGCGCAGGCCGGGCGATAATCGTCCCGCGGAACAATGCGATTGATTGTGGAGACCTCACCTAGGGTGGGTGGGCTTTCCTATCTTCAATGCAATTGCTTTGATCAGGTAAGGAGAGTGCATTACCATGCCGATCATCTTCTCTATGACCCGATGCCTGCCATGCCCGCTCACCTCGAAGTCGAATCCACGCTGACTGACCGTTACCAGACCACGGTTCCGGAAACCGTGCGCCGTGCCTTGCGGCTGGGCAAGCGTGACAAGATTCACTACAGCATCCGCCCGAGTGGCGAGGTAGTGCTTAGCCGGGCGGGAACGCCCGACGGCGACGACCCGGTCCTTGGCCATTTTTTGGACTTTCTGGCCCGCGACATTCTCAGCCACCCGGAGCGGGTGCAGGCCATGGATGCCGGTTTCGTCCAACGGCTCCAATCACTGGTGGGCGACCTCGAAGTCGATCTCTCCGCCCCGTTGTCAGCGGACGACGAATGAGCCTGGGCGAGCCCACGCCCTTGGTCATTCACGGCTGGACGCTTTTTGCCCATCCCTTGTTCCTCGCGCAAGTCGACACCTTGGCTCGGCAGGTCGAGGCACTGAAAGAGCAAGATCCTGCCGGGTACCTGAAGAAAAACGCCAGTAAGCGACTGGCAGCGATCGCCAAACTGGCGTTCGACGCCATTCCGCAAGACCCTGCGCGGCCTGAATACCGCCAGGGTGGCACCCTTGGCGAAGATCACAGACATTGGTTTCGGGCGAAGTTCTTTCAGCAGTACCGTCTGTTCTTTCGGTACCACGCGCCAAGTAAGGTGATCGTGTTGGCGTGGGTCAACGACAAGAACACCAAGCGGGCCTATGAAAGCGGCAACGATGCCTATCGGGTATTTCGTAAGATGCTGGATGACGGCCATCCACCGGACGACTGGCACCAGTTGCTCGAACAGGCCCGTACCGAGGGGCAGCGTCTGCGGCGGTTTGCCGAGGCCATCTCACCCTGAGGATTGGACGGCGAGATCTCAGTGCCCCCCGAGCCTAGCCGCCAGGTAAGTGGCTGCGTCATCCAGGCTGCGTAGCTTGGGGTAGTCGAGTTCAGGGATGTCGACCCCCAGACGGCGATGGAGGGCGGTGAACCAGTTGAGAAAGTCCATGGAGTCCAGGTCGAAGACCTCCCGTAGGTCGGCATCCGGGGGGATGGTCTCGTCGGCCAGATCGGGGGCGACATTTATCAACTCCTCCAGGGCGGCGGCGAGGATCTTGTCTTTGGTCATGGCAGTGCTCATCGTCATGCTTCTCCTCAAGTCTTGAAACGGCTCAGGTCCTGAAACGGCTCAGGTCCTGAAACGGGTTACCCGCATCGGTGAAATCGATCCCGCCGCCCCTGGTAATCAGAACTGTAATTCTGGTACTGAAATTCTCTCGGTGGCTTTCGACAATTCTACCGATGGCCTCAGACCCACCCATTCTCCACCGCTCTCTTGCCAAGACCCTGGCTCAGCGCTGAGCATTCAGCGCTCAGGATCAAAGGTTTTCAGGCCCTTGCAGGCGCTGCCCCACCTGGGCTAGGAAAAGGGCGCCACGATGGCCGTCGCTGTGACGATGGTCGGCGGCCAGGGTGGCAGAGACGACCTGGCGGGGGACGACCCGACCCTCCAGAACCCAGGGCACCAGCCGCGGGGTGCCGAAGCCGACGATGGCGACCTGAGGCGGGTAGATGATGCCATAGAGGCGATCCACTCCCCGCTCCCCCAGGCTGGAGACGGTGATGGTCGGGTCCGCCAGCTCCGAGGCGCGCAGACCGCCGCCGCGCACCCGCGCCACCAGATCGCGCAGCCGAGCCATCAGGCTGTCGAGGTCCAGTTGGTCCGTATCGTGGATGGCCGGTGCCACCAGCCCGCCGCCGCGTATGGCCGTGGCGCAACCGACGTGGATGGCGGCGGAGGGCGCGAAACGCCCCTTGCGGTCAAAGCCGTTGAGCTCGGGAAAGCCCTTGAGGGTCAGGGCCACGGCCTTGATGAAGAGCACGCCCATAAGCAGGCGCCGCTCTGGCGGCAGTTCGGCATTGCGCCGGGCGAGCCAGTCGCTGGCCGGGGTCAGATCGATGTCCTGGCTCAGATAGTAGTGAGGGATCTCCCGCTTGGAGTGGGCCATGGCCGCGGCGATGGCCTGGCGCATGGCGGCCAGGTCCAGGCCAAGATGCGCGGGGCGGCGACCGGCTGGGGTTGGGCTCGGGCTCGGGCTCGGGCTCGGGCTCGGGCTCGGAGTCGGAGTCGGAGTCGGAGTCGGGGTCCGGGTCGGGACAGGGGCTGTTACCGCTGGCCGGGCCTGGGCTGGGGTGACGGCTTGAGGCGTCGCGGCGACTGGGGACAGAGCAGGGCCGTCATCTGATTCCACGACCAGGGGTGATGGTGCCGCAGGCTTTCCGGCTGGCGGCTGGGTTAGCGAACTGGTGCCGGTGCCTGGCGGTAAGCCTGCGCCGCGCGCCAGGGCTTCAACGGCCGACTGCGCATCAGCCAGTAGGATGGCCCCGCCGGGTCCGCTGCCGGGGAGCCCCTCCAGGCTCAACCCAAGTTGCTGGGCCAGGCGGCGCGCTGCGGGTGAGACACGAAGTCGGATTGGTCTCCCGTCTGCCCCGCCTCCCGCCGGGGCCAGGGGTGCAGGGGTCATGACGCCTTTTGCCGTCTGAGCGAATGCCTGGGCCGCGACGATTGAGGCCAAAGGAGCTGATGCAGAAGTTGGCAGATTGGCTGATGGCCCCTGGGGCGGGACCCCTTGGCCCATGCCCCTGGCGTCCACAGCCAGGCCCAGCGGCTGGCGGTCCTCGGCCTCGGGTTCCGCGGCGGGGAGGGCCAGGGTTTCCAGTTCGGCCAGGGGGGTTCCCACGGGTACTGTCTGGCCAACCTCGATAAGCTGGCGGCCCATGACGCCGTCATGAAAGACCTCCACCTCGATGGCCCCCTTCTGGGTCTCCACCACGGCGATGACATCGCCCTTGGCGAAGATCTGGCCGGGCTGGAGGACCCATTCGATGAGGGTGCCGGCCTCCATGTCGGCACCCAAGGAGGGCATACGGTAGAGGGTAGTCATCATTTCCGCCCAACGATAGCTCGGGCCGCGGCGACGATGGTCGGCACTTGCGGCAGGGCGGCATCCTCCAGGTGCTTGGGATAGGGGATGGGGACCTCGGCGGTGCACACCCGGCCAACCGGGGCGTCCAGGTCCCAGAAGGCCTGTTCCATGATGCGGGCACTGATCTCGCCGGCCAGGCTGCCGGTCCGCCAGCCCTCGTCGACGATGAGGGCGCGGTGGGTCTTGGCCACTGAGGCCATGAGCGTCGCCTCGTCCAGGGGACGCAGGCTACGCAGGTCGATGACCTCGGCCTGGATGCCCTCCCCCGCCAGGGCCGTGGCGGCGTCCAGAGTTTTGTAGAGGGAACCACCGTAGGTGATGAGGCTGATGTCGGTGCCGAGCCGCCGCACCGCCGCGCCGGCGAGGGGCACCGGGCCGGCGTCGGCGGCAAGCTGGCCGCTGCGGTTGTAGAGCATGACGTGCTCGAAGATGACCACCGGGTCCGGGTCCTCCAGGGCCGACCAGAGCATGCCCCGGGCGTCCTCCAGGGTGGCGGGGGCGACCACCTTGATCCCGGGGATGGCGGCGTACCAGTTCTCCAGGCTGTGGGAGTGCTGGGCGGCGAGCTGCTTGCCCGCCCCCGTGGCCATGCGGATGACCAGGGGCACGCTGAGCTGGCCGCCGGACATGTGGCGCAGGGTGGCGGCGTTGTTGACGATCTGATCCAGGGCCAGGAGGCTGAAGTTCACGGTCATGATCTCGACGATCGGCCGCATCCCGCCCAGGGCGGCGCCGATGCCGGCCCCGGTGAAGCCCGACTCCGACAGAGGGGCGTCGCGGATGCGCTCGGGACCGAATTCATCGTAGAGCCCCTTGGTCACCGCGTAGCAGCCGCCATAGCGGCCCACGTCCTCGCCCATGAGGAAGACCCGCGGATCACGCCTGAGGGCGTCGCGGATGGCCTCGCGCACCGCCTCGCGGTAGGTCATCTCGGTGGTTTCGATCGTCACGGCGCTCATACCCTTAGCTCCTTAATTGCTATCGACCCAAAAAGGTTGGCATGTCCTGATTAGGTAACATCTGGATCAACTGATGTCTGGATCGGGTGGCGTTTGTAGGGGGACAAGCTGAAGACATCCTGGTCGGCTTGAGAGCCGCATCCCAGCGGTTGGAAACCCCGCCAGACGTCCCGGTCCTAGCCCGCCGTGTAAACATCCCTGGTCAGGTCCTCGAGCGGCTCCCAAGTACCGGCCTCGGCGAAGGCCACCGCCGCGGCCAGCTCCGCCTCGATGTCGGCCTCGATCCGGGCCCGGCCAGCGGCGTCCAGCAGGCCCGCCGCCTCCAGCCAGTGGCCGAAGCGCAGCAGGGGCCCCTTTTGCTTCCAGGCCTCGACCTCCGCCTTGTCGCGGTAAAGCTGGGCGTCGAACATGGAATGGGCGCGGAAGCGGTAGGTCTGGCATTCGAGAAAGCGCGGACCCTCCCCCGTCCGGATGGCCGCCACGGCGCGACGGGCGGCGACCTCCACCGCCAGGACGTCCATGCCGTCCACGACCTCGGCCTCGATCCTGTGGCTTTGGGCCTTGCGCGCGATATGGGTCTCGGCCTGGGAGCGATCGAGGGCGGTGCCCATGGCGTAGAGGTTGTTCTCGCAGACGAAGAGCACCGGGAGCCGCCAGAGGGCGGCGAGGTTGAGGCTCTCGTGGAACTCGCCCTCGGCGGCGGCGCCCTCGCCGAAGAAGCAGGCGGTGACCCGCTCGCGCCCTTGCAGCTTGTCGGCCAGGGCCAGGCCCACCGCCAGGGGCAAAAGGCCGGCGACGATGGCGCTGCCGCCATAAAAGCCTCTGACCACGTCGAAGAGGTGCATGGAGCCACCACGGCCGCGGCTGCACCCTTCCCGCTTGCCGTACATCTCCGCCATAATGGTGGTCATGGGCAGGCCGCGGGCCAGGGCGTGGCCGTGCTCGCGGTAGGTGGTCACCACCGCGTCCTCCGGGCTCAGGCACTGCATGACCCCGACGGCGATAGCCTCCTCGCCGATGTAGAGGTGCAGGAAGCCGCGGATCTTCTCCTCGGTGTAAAGCTCGGCGCAGCGCTCCTCGAAACGGCGGATGCGCAGCATCTCCCGCAGCAGGTGCAGGGCGTGGTCGCGATTGAGGTGCAGCTTGGCAGCGGCTGGTTGACGATCCTGCCGGGACTCACCCAGGCGTTCATGGGTGGCCTCAGGGCTGGCCGAAAGGCCGGTATGATCGTTCATCGCTCGTCGCTCTCCAGGGTTGAGAGATCGCCCTCGGGCAGGCCCAGCTCCCGGGCGCGCAGCAGACGGCGCATGATCTTGCCGCTGCGGGTCTTGGGCAGATTGGCGCGGAAGTCGATCTCGCGCGGGGCCACGGCGGGGCCCAGGCGCTTGCGGGCATGGGCCAGCAGGGCCTTGCGCAGGGCTTCGTCCGCCGTGAAGCCTGGCTTGAGGGCCACCAGGGCCTTGACCACCTCGCCGGCGGTGGGCTCCGGGATGCCGATGGCGGCGGCCTCGGCCACCGCCTCGTGTTCCATGAGGACGCTCTCCACCTCGAAGGGACCGATGAGGTGGCCGGCGGACTTGATGACGTCGTCGGCGCGGCCGACGAACCAGTAGTAGCCGTCCGCGTCGCGCTGAGCCAGGTCGCCGGTCAGGTACCAGCCGTCGGCGAAGCACTGGGCATAGCGCTCGGGCTCGTTGAGGTAGCCGCGGAACATGGAGGGCCAGCCGGGCCGCAGGGCCAGTTCGCCCAAGGTATTGGGGGTCTCGATGACCTCGATGACAGGCGCGGGCGCGGTAACGCCAGGCCTGGCAGGTTCACCATGCACTGGACCGGGGGCTCCAGATCGCCCCCCGGCAGGGGGGGTGTCGGCAGGGGGGGCGACGGCTGCGGAGCGAGTATCGGCACGGGCGCCCGCAGCCGGCGCGGCAGGGGAACGCGACCGCCGGACGATGGCCGCCTCGACCCCCGGCAGGGGCTTGCCCATGGAGCCGGGCCTGATGTCCAGGTGGCGGTAGTTGGCGATCATGATGCCGCCGGTCTCGGTCTGCCACCAGTTGTCGTGGAACGGCAGGCCCAGCACCTCCTGGCCCCAGATCACCCCCTCGGGGTTGAGGGGCTCGCCGACGCTGGCCAGGAAGCGCAGCCGCGACAGGTCGTATTCGCGCAGGATGCCGGGGTCCCTGACGTCGGCGACCTTCATCAGCATGCGGATAGCCGTCGGCGCCGTGTACCAGACCGTGACGCGCTGATCCTGGAGGATGCCAAACCAGCGCGCCGGGTCCAGGTCGGCCTCGTCGACGATTAGGGTCGCGCCGATGGCCAGGGGGGCGATGATGCCGTAGCTGGTGCCGGTGACCCAGCCGGGGTCGGCGGTGCACCAGAAGACGTCCTCCGGGTGCAGGTCCAGGGCGTAGCGGCCAGTGAGGACATGGACCAGGACGGCGCCGTGGACATGGATGGCGCCCTTGGGCTTGCCAGTGGTGCCGCTGGTGAAGTGCAGCAGGGCCATGTCCTCGGGCCGGGTGGCGACCAGGCCGCCGGTATCGGGACAGTCCGCCAGGGCGGCGGCCAGGGACAGGGTACCCTCCGGGAGGTCGTCGCCGCTCCGGTCCGTCAGCAGGACATGGCGCAGGCCTAGCAGCTCCCGCCGCCAGGGGGCGACCTTGCGCTCGTAGTAGGCCGCGGTGGTCACCAGCAGCCGGGCGTCGCCGAGGGTCATGCGCGCCCGCACCGGCTCGGGCCCGAAGGCGGAGAAGAGCGGGGAGAAGACCCGCCCGGCCTTGAGGGTGCCGAGGGCGGCGACATAGAGGTCCGGCACCCGGCCCAGCAGGCTGAAGACCCGCTCCCCCGGGGCGACGCCGAGCCATTCCAAAAGATGGGCGAAGCGGCTGGTCAGGCCCGCCAGTTCGCCGTAAGTCAGGTCACGGCAGCCCGCGCCAGGGGTGTGGCCATCCCGCCCCAGCCAGCGAATGGCGACCTTGTCCGCCAGCCCCTCATCCAGATGGCGGTCCACCGCCTCATGGGCGATGTTGAGGCCGCCGTCCGGCAGGCCACGCAACAGGGAGCGGGCCCCCGCCCAGGAAAAGCCCTCTCGGACCGCCGCGTAGTCGTCCAGGTTCGCCTCCGGCCAACCGGGCCGGTCCGTCTTCCGGATGATCTCCCAGGCCATGCCCTCGTCCCTCCCTTGGGTTGGAACCGCTCATGGATTAAGGAAACAGCACCAAGTACCCCCTCGCCAGGTACTCCCCCCATTTCAGCCTAGGCCAGCCGGGCGGGTATGTCCAAAAAAATCGCGACCATCCTGAACGTCCCGCTTGACCTTGCCTACGTCCCTGGCCGGATTCTCGGGTCTGATGTAAGGGCTTGATTCCCAGACCAGTCATCCACGGCAGGACGGGCCAGGCCGGACCGGAACGTGATGGGATGGGACGGGGCCGGGCCGGGCCGGGCCGGGCCGGGCCGGGAAATTATTTTTCATCATCGCTTACTTTTCACTCCAGGACCTGTTATTGTCCCGCGCAAGAGGATGAGGTGAGCGTCCGACCAGCCCAAGGCTTCCGCCGGTTTGGTTCGTTCCCCCGGTTAACCCCGTGCTTCGCGGTCCCATCCTCTCTTGCCGGCTAGCCGGTAATCCGCTGTCGAAGGAATTTTCGTGCTTGGTGTTTCTCGATAGTGTTTCTTTTTTCCAATGCACGATTTTTCCAGTGAGACAGAGATGAATATCTACGTTGGTAATCTCCCCTATTCCGCCACCGATGCCGACCTGCGTGAAACCTTCGCCCAATTTGGCGAGGTCAGCAGCGTTCAACTGATCAGCGACAAGTTCACCGGTCAGTCCAAGGGCTTCGGCTTCGTCGAGATGGCCAATAACTCCCAGGCTGACGCCGCGATCAAGGGCCTTAACGGCACCGCCCTCAAGGGCCGCAACATCACCGTCAACCAGGCCAAGCCCCGCGCGGAGCGCCCGGCTTTTGGTGGCGGTGGTCGCCGTTACTGATCCGCTTCGCCTAACCGAGGGTCAGCGGTAACCATTTGGCGCGCCGCCTACCCTCGGGTGTAGCAAAAAAATCCTGCTTCGGCAGGATTTTTTGTTTTCCGACCAACTCCCGCCGGTCACGGTCACCTTGGCGCTTACCACCCCTCGGCACCTCGTCATTGATCGCCCTCGCCCTCTCCCAAGGCCTCGCCACCCTGGCCATACGCGGTTAGGGTTATGCCCGCTCGCTCGCGCATGAAAACGCTCTTTTGCCTAATCCGCCATGGCGAGACCGACTGGAATGTCGCGCGACGCATCCAGGGCCAGCTCGATGTCGACCTCAATGCCGTCGGGGAAGCCCAGGCGCGGGCCTTGCGTCCCGGCCTGGCCGGCCAGGACTTCACCGCCGCTTACAGCTCGGACCTCCGCCGGGCCTGGCGCACGGCGGAACTGGCGACCGCGGGCCTGGACCTGCCCCCGATCCAACCCCTGCCCGCCCTACGGGAGCGGCACTTTGGGGTCTTTCAGGGCCTCACCTCCGCCGAGGCCCTGGCCCGCCACCCCGGCGTCCATCATCACCATCGTGGTCGGAGCCTGGACCATGACTACGAGACCGGCGAGACCCTGCGCGCCTTCGCCGCCCGCGTCCAGGCGGGCCTGGGCGGGCTGGCGGAGCGTCATCCGGGGGCCAGGCTCCTGGTCTTCACCCACGGTGGCGTCCTGGATACGGTCTACCGCGCCGCCACCGGCCGTGAGCTGAGTGGCCCCCGGGACTTTCCGGTCCCCAACGCCGCGTTCAACTGGGTGGAATATCAGGGGGAGCGCTGGACCCTGGGTGACTGGGCCCGAGCAGCCCCGGATTAGCCAGCAACTGACGCTGCTGGACGGCCTGCCCCGCCCCACCCGCGTAGAGGCACCAGCAGCCCGCGCCACGCTCCTTGGCGGCGTACATCGCCGCGTCGGCATTGGCCATGAGCTCCGCGGCGGAAGCGCCATCCCCGGGATAGAAGGCGATGCCGATGCTGGCCCCCACCGCCACGCTGGCGCCGCTGGGCAGCGGACAAGGCTCCGACAGGCGCTGGATCAATTCCGCCGCCAACTGGGTGGCCGGCGCCTCCCCCGTGCAGGGCTCCATGAGCACCGTGAACTCATCCCCGCTGCGCCGGCAAGCCAGATCGGAGGCGCGGATGCGGGCCCGGATACGCGCCGCGATCTCTTGCAGCAGGAGGTCCCCGGCCTCATGGCCTGCGGTGTCGTTGACCTCCTTGAATCGATCGAGGTCGATGAACAGCAGGGCGAAGCCATCCTCACGCCGCTGGCAGCGATGCAGGGCGTCGACCAGCTTGTCATCGAAGAGGGACCGGTTCATCAGCCCGGTGAGAGGATCGTAGTAGGCCAACTGGCGCAATTGACGCCGTGCCTCCTCCTGGGCACTCAGCGCCTGACGCAGGGCGCCACCGAGGACGGCGATCTCGTCGCCACCGTTATCCAGGGGGATCTGCTCCGGACCGCCGGTAGGATGGGCGAGAATGGCGCTCGCCAGGGCCTCCAGGCGGCCACTGACGCGGCGGGCGGCCAGACCCGCCAGCCACCAGACCACCGCCGCCAGCACCAGGGAGACCAGCGACATGAAACCCGCGCGCGCCAGCAGGAGCGGCAGCCAGGGGTTGTGGGTCGAATAGACCGCCAGTTCCAGGTCATAGAGGTCGGGAAGCTCGGGGTGGGCGACCCGATAGGTGGCCGGGACATGGACCCCCATCGCCCCCTCCGTATCCCGCCACAGGGTCCAGGTCCGGTCAGCCACCCGCAGGTCGACGCCGCGTCCGACCAGATCGGCCACCGATTGGCGGCCAAGGAGCCCGGCCAGGTCAAAAGAGCCCAGCAACACGCCGATGACGTCATCGGTGTAGACGTAATAAATCGGCACCCCCAGCAGCAGCACCGGTCGGTCACCCTTGGCCATCCGGGTCGTGGCCAGCCCCGTGGCCAGCACCTCCCGGACCAGGTCCGCGGACTCCCCCTCGCCCGACGCGAGGAGCGACGCCTTGCCGGCGACGAAGCGCCCCCGGTAATCGAGCAGGGCGAGGCGGCCGTGGTCCATCGCCTCGTTGCGATCCTCCAGGAAGGGCTTGATGTAGAGGTCCCGGCCCTGGGAGTCGCTCAGGGCGGTCCACACCAGGGAACTCTCCGCCAACTGGCGCAGATCATCGATCCGGGCATGCAGGGAGCTGTTGAGATAGGAGCCCAGCAGGCGGGCCGCGGTGTCATTGGCGGCCAGGGCCGAGCGCGGCAGGTCGCGCAGGGCCAGGGCCAGGTTGGTGACGCCAATGGCCACCGCCACCACCATGGCCAGGGTAAAGGCCGCCACCTGGACCCGCCGGTGCAGGCGCATCCGGGTCCTCACGACCGGCACGGCCTCGGAGGGGGTCATGGGCAAACGCGGCTTACTCGGCCGGGGCCGTAACGGAAGCGGGAGCCGAGGCTGGGGGTGAAGCGGTCACCGCGGCCAATCCCGCGCCGGAAATCGGCAGGATCCGGTCATCGGCGGTAACGCGGGCCATGAAGACCTCCGCCGGGGACAGGGCATCGTGTCGCTCCGGGGTGAAGGGGTGGTCGTAATGCCTGATCAGTCCGTCGTAGGGCCCCAGGTTTTCCAGGGCGGTACGCACGGCGGCGCGGTCGGTGCTTCCGGCCCAATCGATGGCCTGGGCCAGCAGGTGCATCAGGTCGTAGGCGTGGGCGACACCCACCGGGCTCTTGACCGCCTCGGCGCCCGTGATGCCATACCGCTCCCGCAGGGCGGCCAGGACGCGGCGGGCGGCGGGGTCGTCACGGCCGACGAAGCTGTAGGTCTGGACCACGGCGAAGTCCAGCTCGTCCAGGCCGGCGCCGGCGAGCTCGGCGAACTTGCCCCCGGTCACGCCCCAGTGACTGACGATGGGCAGCCGGTCCGCGGGGGGCAGGGCCGCCACCTCCCGCGCCAGGGTCGAGCCCTCGGCCTCGTTCGCCACCAGCACGATGGCCTGGGCGCCGGCCGCGCGCAGTTCCTGGTAGTCATCGCTGAAGGACTTGTCGCCCCAGTTGTACCACTTCTCGCCGACGAGGGTCTGACCATTGGCCGCCGCCGCCCGGCTGATGGCGGCCTGATTGCTGCGACCCCAGGCGGTATTGGGCAGGAAGACGCCGAGCTTGCGCGCCTGATACCGCTCCAGGGCATGGCGCAACATCACCGGCGCCGCCCAGGAGTCCTTGAGGGACAGGCGGAAGCTGTAACTGGGACGGAAGTCGTGCTCGGTGATGCCGTCGGCGGAACCCCAGGGGTCCATGAGGAGGATGCCCAGCTCATGGGCCGTCGGCAGGACCTCCATGTAGATGGGGCTGAACTTGCCGCCAAAGACCGCCACCAGATCGGGGATCGCCGCCAGTTCGCGCAGGTTGTCCAGGCCCCGGGCGGGCAGGGAGCGGTTGTCGCGGATCACCAGCTCCAGGGGACGCCCGCCCAGGACGCCCCCGGACTGGTTGATCTCGGCGATGGCGATCTCCAGGCCTTGCCGCACCGCCTGGGCGGAGGTGCTGGTGCGATGGCCGAACTCGGCGTCCAGGCCAATCAGCACCGGCGGCTGACCCGGGTAAGGGTCGGCCAACGCCGGGGAACCCGCCGCCACGATCAGACACAGGGCAATGCCCAGCGGATGGGAAAGAGCCAAAAAGCGCTTGAGGAGGCGTTTCATCGGGTAACGTCCAAGGCCGTGCCATTCGTTCGATCAAGGGGTTCCATCCAAGTCTAGACTAGACAATCCTATCCGAGGAAAGTGCGAATCCCTTGGGGAGGAAGCCCCACAAGCCATTTCCTCGGCCCCGCCCTCACGCCATCTTGCGCAATTCGTACTCCAGGATGCCCTCGGCGCCGGCCAGGCGCAGGCGCGGCACCAGGTCACGGACCAGCCGGGCGTCCACCACCGTCTCCACGGCCAGCCATTCGCGATCATAAAGGTGGCTGACGGTGGGTGCATGGAGACTGGGCAGCAGGGCGACGATGCCGTCCAGGTCGCGGTCGCGGACGTTGAGCTTGAGGGCCACCTTGTGCCGCGCGGCCAGGGCGGCCTGGAGCATGAGGGCGATCTGGTCGATCTTGGCGCGCTTCGCGGGGTCCTGGCGCGCCTGGGGATTGGCGATAAGGCGGGTCTCGGTGACCAGCAGGTCCTCGACGATGCGCAGGCCATGGGCGCGGATGGTGCTGCCGGTCTCGGTGATCTCCACCACGGCATCCACCAGGCCCTCCACCACCTTGGCCTCGGTGGCGCCCCAGGAGAACTCGA
This sequence comes from Gammaproteobacteria bacterium, assembly GCA_019136395.1. The sequence goes on along the minus strand of JAGVUH010000156.1, from coordinate 2,617 downwards.
CGCTGGCCTGGATGCCGCGCTCCGCCAGATAGCGCTGGGTGAAGCCCACCAGCTCGGTGGCGATCTTCTTGCCCTGGAGGTCGGCGATGCTGGTCACCGGCGAGTCCTTGGGCACCACCAGCACCCAGCGGCTGGGCTGCTCCGAGCTTTTGGAATAGGTCAAGGTACAGATCTCCTCGACCTGGTGCTGGGTCTCGGTCTCCAGGATCCAGTCCAGGCCGGTGAGGCCCAGGTCCAGGGTGCCGTTGGCGACATAGGGCGCCATCTCCTGGGCGCGCACCAGGACGCAGGACAGCTCGGGGTCGTCCACCTCCGGGTAATAGTTGCGATAGTTGGGGCTGATCTTCCAGCCCGCCTGCTCGAAGAGGGCCAGGGTGGATTGTTCGAGGCTGCCCTTGGGCAGGCCGAGGCGGAGCTGGGTCATGATGAGGGGATTCGCGGTTGGTGAGCGGGAAGGGACAAAAGGTTGGACCATTCTACCGCCCCCTTCGCCCGGATTGGAGCAATGGCCCGCGCATGAACCCTTACCCCCCCCGCGCTCCCGGGTTTCAGGACAGCCCTTGAGTCATCCCCACCCATAACCGGGGAGCTAACCTTCACGCGCAGGGAACCGCGTCAAACCGCCCTCGCCTATAATCCGCTCACCCACCGGCAAGCGCCCTGACCAGATGCCGCTTTAACTGGCTACCCCGAGCCTATCCTTCGCTCCCCTAAAGGAGGCGCCATGAACATCGAACCTCTGTTGCGGCGCATTCGCCTGGGCGAGGATTCGACCCTGGAGCTGAAACAAGTCAGGGTCGGCGACCAGGGCAAGCGGATCGAGCCCCACGCGGATGGCTTGTCCGACGAACTGGCGGCCCTAGGTAATGCCCGGGGTGGCCTCCTGATTCTGGGCGTCGATGACCGGACGCGCGCGATCACCGGCATCCCGCCCGAGCATCTTGATCAGGTGGAAGCCTGGCTGACCGCCATCTGCACGGACCGGATCAAGCCCGCGCTCGACGTGATCACCCATCATGTCGAAGTGCCGGATAGCGCCGGTCAGCCGCGCGCCATCATTGTCGCGGAAGTGCCGCAAAGCCTGTGGGTACATCAAAGCGCCAACGGCTATTTTCGCCGCGTGGGCCACGCCAAGCGCGAACTCACCCCCGATGCCCTGGCCCGTCTGTTTCAGCAGCGCGGCCAGGCACGCCTCATCCGCTTCGAGGAACAGGAGGTCCCCGGCGCGACGCTGGCCGACTGCGATCCCCTGCTGGTCGGCCGTTTCACCCGCCAGGGTCAGGACGACCCGTCGATCCAACTGGGTCGTCTGCATCTGCTGAAGACAACGGACGAGGGCCATGCGCCGACGGTGGCCGGGGTGCTGCTGCTGACCCTCATGCCCCACCGCTGGCTGCGCAACGCGGAAATCCTCGCCGTGGCCCATGACGGCCTGGTCAACGACCCCAACGATCAGGTGGACGCCCAGGTGATCCAGGGGCCCCTCGATCGGCAGATTTTCGATGCCATCCACTTCGTGCAGCGCAACATGCGCACCCCGGCGCGCAAACGGCTGGGCCGGATAGACTATCCCCAATACGATCTGGCGGCGGTGTTCGAGGCGCTCGTCAACGCCGTCGCCCATCGCGACTACTCGCTCCCCGCGCAGCGCATCCGCCTGTTCATGTTCCGCGACCGGCTGGAGATCAATACCCCCGGTGCCCTGCCCAACTCCATGACCCTCGAATCCATGACGCAGATCTCGGCGCCGCGCAACGAGGTCATCGCCAGCCTCTTCGCCCGCTACTACCCGGTGGAGGAGCCTTTGTTCGGCAAAACCCAGTTGATGGACAAGCGGGGTGCTGGGGTGCAGATGATCCTGACGCGCAGCGAGGCGCTGTCCGGTCGCCGCCCCGTCTACGAAAACCTGGATGACATGGAATTGAAACTGACGATCTTCGCGGCACCCCCGCCCTCGGCCAGCACGGGGGAAGTCACCCCGGTCTGAAGCATCAACTGGGCGCAAGGCCATCACTGCCAGCGCCATCATTTAGATTGTCGGGGCTGGCCAGATTGCAGCAGTTGAAAAACCTGCTCCGTGAGCTGGTCGTGGAGCGCGCGCAGGGCCTGCAATGCCTCCTCGGCGGTGGTCTCGTCCTTGCCAGGCGCCCGCTCCAGCAGCCGTTCCGCTAGCGCATGGGCCTGGTCGTGGAGACGTTCGATCGCCTGGAACATCGCCTGGAACGTCGGCTGGCCACCATACCGGTGCCGCCCCTCACCGGCCAGCCAGGGCGCGAAGCGGCACGGGGTCTCGCCCGCCTCCGGCAACCTGCCGCCCTCCTGGAGGATCAGCGCCAGATGCGCCAGCCAGGCGCGGTGATGGACCATCGCGGCCAGCGCCGGGATATCCGCGGGCGCGACGGGGCCCGCTTCGCGCCAGGCCAGGGGGGCCTGCCAGTTCTCCACCCAGGCCCGTAGCTCATCCGCCGGCATCGGGCGGGCGATGGCGTAGCCCTGCGCCAGTTCGCAGCCGAGGGCGAGCAGCATCTTGCCGTGCTCGACGGTCTCGACCCCCTCCGCCACGACCCGCCGCTGAAAGGCGGTGGCCAGCCCCAGCACCCCCTCGATGATCGCCAGG
>JAGVUH010000065.1 GCA_019136395.1 Gammaproteobacteria bacterium | reverse complement strand
GCCTGCGTCAGTTTGAACTGCGACTGCTGGGGGAACTCGGCTATGGCCCCCTGCTGGATCAAGCCGATGAGGGGCCCATCCGGGCGGAAGACCGCTATCACTGCGCCCCCGGCCAGCCTCCTCGGCGGGTCCGGGCGGGGGAGGGGGATGCCCAAGCCCTCCATGGCGCGACCCTCCTGGCCCTGGTCGCCGGCGAGATCCTGGGGGAGGCGTGGATGGCGCGGGAGGCGCGGGACCTGCTGCGTCGGCTTCTGGCCCCGCACCTGGGAACGCGGCCCCTCAAAAGCCGTGAGCTGTTCCGCCAGGCCAGGGGTAAAATGCCCGACCATTCAGCCCAGTCTTGAGCTTTCAGCTGGGTTCTGTCCTTTGTCCTTGCCGGGACCGCTGCGCATGACAGCGCGGGCCGTCATGCGGTGGCCCAGGCCTTGGCGACCAGCGCCCATGTGCCAGCGCCCTGGTTCCCGGCTGAACGCATGGCTAACGATGAGCGCAGTCGCTCAGTGCCGGCTCTGTCGTTGTCGCCCCTTATCACCGGAGTTCTCATCCAGCATGTCCAGCCCCCCCGTCCTGCTCGGTGTCAACATCGACCACATCGCCACCCTGCGCCAGGTGCGCGGCACTCGCTACCCCGAGCCCATTCAGGCCGCCCTGGTGGCCGAGCAGGCCGGGGCCGACGCCATCACCCTGCACCTCCGCGAGGATCGACGCCACATCCAGGACCGGGATGTCGATTACCTGCGCCACATCCTGCAGACCCGCATGAACCTGGAGATGGCCGCAACCACGGAGATGGCCGACCTGGCGACGCGCATCCGCCCCGCGGACTGTTGCCTGGTCCCCGAGCGGCGCGAGGAGCTCACCACCGAGGGTGGCCTGGACGTCGCCAGCCGCCAGGCCGAGCTGACGGACTATTGCGCCCGCCTGGCCGCGGCGGGCATCCGCGTCTCCCTTTTCATCGACCCCGATCCGCTCCAGGTGGAGGCCGCCCTGGCCATCGGCGCCCCGGTGGTCGAGATCCACACCGGCGCCTATGCCGAGTCCCCCGACCCGGCCAGTCGCGACCGGGAGCTGACGCGGATCTATCAGGCCGTGACCCTGGGCACCGGCCTGGGCCTGCATGTCAATGCCGGTCACGGCCTGGATTACCACAATGTCCAGGCCATCGCCGCCATCCCCGGCGTCCGCGAGCTCAATATCGGCCATGCCATCGTCGCCCGGGCCCTCTTCACCGGCCTTGAGCGGGCCGTAAGGGACATGAAGGCCCTTATCGCCGGTAGCCAGTCCAGGCCCGGTTGATGTCCTTGGGGCAGCTTTAGCCTGCCCAAAGGGGTGCTTGGCCCATAATTCAATCCACCGCCTTGCAGTCCCGCTCTCTTTTCAGTCGGCGGGTTAGCGACCAGATCTTAGCGTGAAAGTCATCACAAAGTCTTTCATAATCAGGGGTGTGGCCCGACCCCTCATGACAGTTAGCGTGAAAGTCACCAGGCATGTCTGTCATCATCAGGGGTGTGGCGCGCCGCCTCATGAGAGTTAGCCCACCAGTTCCAGGTGGTGGTTATGGCGATGATCCATGGCCCTGGCGCTCGGCCCACTCCAGTACAGCCCGGATGCGCGGATTGACCAGCGCCAGGGCCTCGTCACGTTCCAGCCAGCGGAACTCATCATGTTCCGGCCGGCCAAGCTCGGGGCTGACGGGGAGGGAGACCTCGTCCCCCGGGCTCTCCGCCAGGTAATAGCGGGCGACTTTGCCACGGCTGTAGGGCAGGGTCTCGATGAAGCTCTCGCCCCAGCGAAAATCCAAGTCGGCGAGGCTGGTTTCTTCCCGGACCTCCCTAATGGCAGCGGCCAAGGGGGGCTCGCCCGCTTCGATCTCGCCCTTGGGGAAATCCCAATACTGATAACAGCGCAACAGTAGATAACGCCGGCCGGTGGGGAAGTGGCGCACCACGACCACGCCCGCGGAGCGCTTGGCGGGGGTCATATCCGGATCAAGGCTGCTCCCGCCGGCGGGCCCGCTTTTGCTGCAAGCGGATGAGGGCCAGCAGCGGTCCGGACAGGGCGTAGGTCAGGAACCCGAGGAACAGGATCACCGGCGGGTGCAGGTAGACGAGGGCGAAGCCGAGCATGATGATCACGGCGGCGACGAAGGGCACGCGATTGCGCAGGTCCAGGTCCTTGAAGCTGCGATAGCGGAAATTGCTGACCATGAGCAACCCGGCCAGGGTGGTGAGGAAGGCGGCCAGCCAGTTGACGTCCGCACCGCTGATCCCCTGATCGGCGCCGATCCAGATGCCGGCGGCGACGATGGCCGCCGCCGAGGGGCTGGGCAGGCCCTGGAAGAAGCGCTTGTCGGCGGTGCCGATCATGGTGTTGAAGCGGGCCAGCCGCAGGGCGGCGGCGGTGGCGTAGATGAAGGCGGCCAGCCAGCCGATCTTGCCCAGGCCGTTGAGGGCCCAGCCATAGGCCACCAGGGCCGGGGCCACGCCGAAGGCGACCATGTCGGAGAGGCTGTCATACTCGGCGCCAAAATCGCTCTGGGTGTGGGTGAGTCGGGCCACCCGCCCGTCGAGTCCATCGAGGATCATGGCGGCGAAGATGGCGATGGCCGCCGCCTCGAACTTGCCCTGGATGCCGGCGATGATGGCGTAGAAGCCGGCGAAGAGGGCCGCCGTGGTGAAGAGGTTGGGCAACAGGTAAACGCCGCGGCGCCGGCGAGTGGGCGGACCTTGCGCTTCGTCAAGGGTTTCAGGAGCGGTCGAGGGGTCGTCCATTGGGGGAGTTCCGGAAAGAGTTGGTTTGACGCGGGAGTATAACGGCCCCCCGGTAAGGGCGGAAAGGTGGTACCACCAGCCTGTTACCAACAGGCTCAATGCAGGCGCGGCTTCTCTGGCTCCAGTTCGCGGCGGGGCGGGCGAATCAGCGGCAGGGAGCCATGGTGCTCGGCCAGGTACCAACGGCCCTCCTGGTGGAGAAAGACGTTGGTGGCGATCAGCCGGTTGGCGGCCTCCGCCGGGGCCTGGTGGGGACGGATGCGCTCCTCCACCAGGTGGACGGTCAGGGTCTCGCTGCTGAAGGCGTCGATGCGGCGATACTCGACAATCGGGGGTTGGGCGCCATTGAAGATGCTGCGCCAGCCGTCGAGTACCTCGTCGGACCCGCGCAACAACTGCCCGCCCGGGTGGATGCACACGGCTCGCTCGCCCGGCAGCCAGAGGGCGACCATGAGGGTGAGATCGAGGCGGGCGAAGGCCTCGTAAAAGGCGTCCTCGACTCCGGCGGGGGTTTGGTAGCGGTCCTTGGGGGAGGGGGATGGGTCCAAACTCACCGAGGCTGTCCTCCCGGGGCTTCCGGCTCGGCCTGGGGCCGCGTGGTCCGATCCGTCCCAGTCACAATGCCAGTCCCAATGCCAGTCCCAATGCCAGTCCCGGTGCCGGTCTTGATCTCTATCCCGGTCTCACCTTCAGACGTGGCGGCCAGCAGGGCGGCCTGGACGCGCTGGAAGCGGGGTTCGAGCTCGGCCTGGCGGTCCGCCAGCAGTGGGCCGATAAGATACCAGCGCTCCAGTAGCCGGGAGGCCTCGGCAAGGGGATCGCGCTCGCCGGCGGCGAGGTGTTCCTGCAGGCGGTTGACCTGCAGGGCCAGGCGCTCCTGGGCGCAGGCCGGCGGGGAATCGATCTGGGCCAGGATCTCCAGGCCCAGGCACAGCTCCGCCCGGGCGCGGGCGTTGGCCTCGGCTTCGGCCTCCCGCTCCCGGCCTGGCAGACCGGTTGCCACCGCCGCGGCCCAGGCCCGGGCCTGCTCAAAACGCTGGGTGATGGCGGCCTGGAGGGTCGGGTCGGCGTGGTGGGGGAGGGCGGCCCAGGCGGCCCCGGCGGTGGTCAGGGCCTGAGGATCACCCAGGCCGTTGGCGGTCAGACCTTCCAGGGTTGCGCACACCTGGGCCTGGCGCGTGAGCAGATCTAGGGTCTGGCGCCGCTGCCGGGCCTGGCGCTCCCGGCTCAGGGCGCTCCCGGCTCAGGTTCCGGAAGCGCTCCTGGAGTTGCTGCCAGCGCCGCTCCTGGTCGACGACGACCTGGCGGGGCACCGGCAAATGACTTGACTCCCGCCAGCGGGCGGCAAGGCCCGCCAGCAGCCCCGGGAGGTCGGCGGGCCAGGGCGTCTCCGTCCGCGCCAGGTCCCCGGCCAGGGCCTCCGCCCCGGCGAGGATGGCCTCCCGCCGCTGGCGGTTGTCTTCCAGTTCGGCGGCCTGGGCCTCGTAGCGCTGGCGGCGGCGGGCGAAGACGGCGTCACACCCGGCGCGGAACTCCTGCCACAGGCGGTTTTCATCCCGTTGGCGGGCGGCGACGGTGGTATGCCACTGGCTTTGGAGCCGCTTGGTCTCTTCGATGGCGGCGGCCAGATCGGGGGCCTCGGCGAGGGCGCGGACCCGAGTGATCAGGTCCTCCTTGAGGCGCTGATTGGCGGCCCGCTCCGCAGACAGACGGTCATCGAGGCGCTTGAGGGCCAACCGGAAGCGCCGTTCGAGGGCCCGAGCCTGCCGCGGCTCGACCTCACCCAACTGCTCCCAGCCGGTGCGCATCTCGCGTTCGGCGCGCTGGGCCTGGCGCCAATCGACCCGGGTCCAGTCCACCTGGTCGAGGAAGGTCTCAAGCTGCGCGCATACCGCCTCCCGCGCCGCGCGGGCGGCCTCGCGCTCACGGGCGCGCTGCTCCAGCCAGGGCTGGCAGAGGGCGTAGACCTGATCCGCGGCGGTCTGGAAGCGCGTCCACAGGGGCTGGTTGGCGGGGGCCCCGTCCTGTTGCAGGGCCTTCCATTCCGCCCGCAGGGTCTTGAGCCGTTCCACCTTGGTGGGGAGCGGCAGGTCCAGGGTCACCAATTCCTCCATCGCCTGGCAGAGGCCCTCGCGATGGGTGTCCGCCCCCCAGCGCCGCCACTGCTGCAGCTCGCGCAGGCGGGGGCTCAGGGCCCGCAGCCGCCCCTTGAGGCCCTGGGCCTGGGGGCTGGCGTGACCCGCCTGATCGGCGGCCTCCACCGCGGCCTGAATGCTCTGGAATAGGGGCTCGGCATGCCGCAGTTCGCCCTCGGCCAGGGCGGCCTCCAGTTCGACCAGCTTGTCCATGGCCTGCTTCAGGCGCTGATCGAGATGGTGAAGCTGCCGTTGCTGGCGCTCCTCTAGCTGGCCACGGGCGTCAATCACCGCGGCCAGCAGTTCCTGATCCGGGCCCGTGAGGGGGGGGAGGATGCGGACCTGGCGCAACAGTTTCTCCAGGACGGGCAAGGGGAGGGGGGCGGACTGATCGAGGATCGCCCGGGCCTCGGCGAGCCAGTGGGCAAGGCGGTCGCTGGCCTGGCGCGCACCCATCAGGGCCTCCAGGCGGGATTGAGCCGCTTGGCGGGCGGCCTGGTAACGTGACCATGAGGGCTGGGGGGCGGTCCCCAGGGCCGTCCACCGGGTCGCGCTGGCCTCCAGGGTCTCCGCCAGGCGCGCGGCATCGTCCAGTCGGGCGGCAGCCTGCAAGTCGGCGATCAGCGCCTTACGCTCGGCATCGGCGGTCTCTGCGGACGCCTCCTCGTCCCGAAGTTCCTGGGTATCGGCCAGACTGTTCTGGGCCTGAGGATGGGCATTGGCATGAGCATGGGCTTGAGCCTCGGCCTTGGCCTGGAGCTGGGCCTGGAGCTGGGCTTGAGCCTGAGTCTGAGCCTGGAGGTGTACGGCATAGGCGGCCTGGAAGCGCTCCCGTTCCCGCTCGAACCGGGCTGCCGCGTCCGGTGCCACCTGGTCGGCCAGGGCCGCCCACTGGCGCTCGATGAGTTCGAAGCGGGCCCGATCCTGGCCCCAGTTCTCGAAGCGGCCCAGGGTTTCGAGTTGGGCGCAAAGTTCCTCGCACTGGGCGCGAATCCGGGCCGGACGGGCCTCGGCCTCCGCCAGTTCCTTCAGGCGGGCGTTGACCAGCCGATAGACACGTTTGTCCTTCTTGCCAATGCGGCGGGCGACCTGTTCCAGGGCCGGGCGCGCGCGCAGTCGTTCGGCGGCGGCCACCCGCACCTGGGTCGCCGCGTCCCCCAGGGCGCGGGCGGCG
>JAGVUH010000680.1 GCA_019136395.1 Gammaproteobacteria bacterium | reverse complement strand
CGGGTTGGGGATTCAGGGGAGACGCATCCGGACCAAGGGGCGGCCAGGGGCGCGGGGGGTGACATATTCCAGGTTCCCTAGCAAAAACGATTGCCCGGCATGACGTCAAGAGGGTGAGCGGAAAAGGCGGCAATAACGTCCGCCGGGAGCGGCGGCGACCCGACCCTGGAGTTCCAGCATCAGCAGCATGGAAGAGACCTGGTTGGCCGGCAGGCCGGAGCGCTGGATGAGCAGGTCCACCGCGACCGGGTCCGGCCCCAGGGCCGCCAGCAAACGCCGGTAGTCCGCGTCCTCGCCCATCAGGGCATCCTCATCCATCGGGGCATCCGCCGCGCCCCGGCCAACCCGGGCACCGGCCGCGGTGGCGGGGCCCCCCGCCGCTGCGGCGAGGGGTAAGGGCAAGGGCGGTTGCGGGCCCAGGAAGGGCGCCAGCACCGGGGCCAGCTCCTCCAGGACATCCTGGGCCGTCTCCACCAGCTTGGCCCCCTGCTTGATCAGGGCGTGACAGCCCCGGGCCAGGGGGTTGTGAATGGAACCGGGGATGGCGAAGACCTCCCGACCCAGTTCCGCCGCCAGCCGGGCGGTGATGAGGGAGCCACTCTGGGGGGCCGCCTCCACCACCAGGGTCCCCAGGCTCAAGGCGGCGATGAGCCGGTTGCGGCGGGGAAAGTGCTCGGACTTGGGACCGGTGCCCGGGGGAAATTCGGTCACGAGGGCCCCGTGGGCGGCGATCCGCCGGGCCAGGTCCCGATGGGCGGCGGGATAGACCCGGTCCGGGCCGGTACCCATCACCGCCAGGGTGTGACCCGCCTCCAGGGCCCCCAGATGGGCGGCGGCGTCGATGCCCACCGCCAGGCCGCTGGTGATGGTCAGACCGCAGGCCGCCAGGTGACGGGCGAATTCCAGGGTCGTCTCCCGCGCCCCGGGGGTCGGGTTGCGGCTGCCGACGATGGCGAGTTGGGGATCGGCCAGGACCCGCGGATCACCCCGGACATAGAGCACCAGCGGGGCATCCACCAGTTCCCCCAGGCGGGCCGGGTAGCGGGGGTCCGGGCGGGCCAGCAGATGGGCATCCTCGGCCCGGGCCCAGTCCAGGGCGGCGGCGACCAGGTCGGGCCGGGGGTCGCGCAGGCGCTCGATCACCGCCGGCCGGGCCCCGGCGGCGGCCAGCCTGGCGCCGTCCGCCGCCAACAAGGCCTCGGGGGTGCCGAACCGCTCCAGCAGGCGGTTGAGGGAGCGGGGCCCCAGGCCGGGGATGGTGGCCAGGGTCAGCCAGGGGCGCAGGGCCGCCTCGTCCAGGGGGCGGGCCCCGGGTCGCGTGTCCCGTGACGTCTCCGGTGCGGTATCGGGCACGGTATGGGGCGCGGTATGGGGTGACGTATCCCGTGTCACGCCCGCCGCCGCGCCACCGGTGCCATCGGGGCTACCCCCCTCCGCCGGGTGCCTCGCCATCGGTCAGCCGCCCCCGGCGGGCGCCAGGACCGGGTCCTGGACATGCATGGGACGGACCGCCTCCAGCACCAGGGCGAAACTCAGGCGTGGATAGGCGCGAAACACCATCAGGGAGCCCGCCCGTTCCAGGGGCAGCATGAAGTCCTCCCCCAGGGGGCTGGCGCCCCGGTGCAGGGGCAGGGGCGTGCCGGGATCGGGCTCGTCGCGAATCCAGCGGTCGGTGCGGAAATCCCCGTACCAGAACTCCTCGGACCAGAAGCGCTGGTTGCGCAAGTCCCAGTCCGCCGCCTCGCCCCGCACCCGGTCGTGGACGATCTCACCGCCATTGAAGATGTCGAAGCGATGTCCGGGCTCGACCCCATGTTCGCTGCCCAGGTCGATGACGACCACCTGCAGGCTGCCGATCTGGGAAACGCCGTCGAGCACGGCGACGATCTGGCCCTGGCGCCCGGCGGGCCCCGGCCGGGGGGTGAAATTCAACAAGGGTTCGTCGCCGCGGGTCGCCACCAGCCGGTCGCCGGTGGCGATCTCCTGGCTCATGCGCTCGACCCGCAGGACCGCCGGGTCCCCGGGCCGCTCCAGGCTGACCTCCGCCACCTGCCGGGCCTGATAACCCAGGATGTCGCCGGTGGCCGGATCACGATAGGGCCCGCCGGGACGCACCAGGTGATAGGGCCCGCGCTCCCCGCCATCCAGACCGCGCACATAGACCCGGTCGCCGGTCCCCCCCATGACCCGCCGCTCGGGGAGGGCGACCACGTAGGGGGCCCGTTCGATCTCGTCCCGGTCGAGGATGTAGGCATACTCCAGGAACGGCCGGATGGCGCTCAGGGGGATGCGCGCCTCCGGGGCCTCCAGCGGCGTGACCCGTGCCTTGGGGGTCAACTTGAGGGTGGGCAGCGGCCTGGCCGCCGCCGAGCCGCCCGACGATCCGCCGGTGGTGCCGGCGACGCGCGGCGCGCCGCCCTCCCCCGCCCCCAGCGCGGAAATGTGGCCGGACTGTCCCTGGGCCAGGGCCAGGTTTGTCGCCGCGACCAGGAGCAGTCCCCAGACCAGGGGCCCGTGAAGGCCAAAACAAGGAATTGCGTTCAGGAAGCCCCGGAAAAGGACGCGGCGCGCCCCCGCGCCTTGGGCCGGGCCCGAAAGGGCGCCAGCCGCGGACGTGGCCGGGGGTATGTCTCCGCCAAGGGTCCCAGTGTTAGCGTGAAAGTCACGGGAATATCTTTCATTATCAGGGGCGTGGTTTGCCGCCTCATGCCAGTTAGTAACAACTCCGGCTTCGGCTCCCGCGCCGGCTCTACTACCGGCAACGGCGGGGGCCACGGCCGCGGCATCGGGCGGGGAATCGGCCTCGAAAGCCGCCGGGGGCAGCCCCATCATCGCCCTGGATGCGCGCCAGCGTATCGACGTTCCTAACACAACGATTTGGCCTTGTTTTTGCGGGACCCTGACGGTCAGTGTAGTATGCCGCCGCATACTAGCGGGCAAGCGCCCGCCTGGCCAGTGGCCGCGTCGCGTCGAGGTTCCGGACGGGGCGCAGCGGTCGGCTTCCGCCCCGTCGCGTGGTTGCTCCCCAGGGTCCACCTCCGGGATCGGCGATGTCACCCCTCGCGCCCGCCGCGGGCCAAAAGCCTTTTTCGGACTGAAACATGAGTCAACTTGAGATCCTCACCTTCCCCAATCCGCGCCTGCGCACGATCGCCAAACCCGTGACCCAGGTGGACGACCAGATCCGGCGCCACATCGACGACATGTTCGAGACCATGTACGCCGCCCCGGGCATCGGCCTGGCGGCGATCCAGGTGGGCATCCCCCTGCGCCTGGTGGTCATCGACGTCTCCGAGGGCCATGACCAGCCCCTGTGCCTTATCAACCCCGAGATCCTCGGCCAGGAGGGCGAGGAGGAGATGGACGAGGGGTGTCTGTCGGTGCCCGGCTTCTACGAGACCGTGCGCCGCGCCGAGCGGGTGCGGGTGCGGGCCCTGGACCGGAACGGCCAGCCCTTCGAACTGGCGGCCGACGGGCTGCTGGCGGTCTGCATCCAGCATGAGATCGATCATCTCGACGGCAAGCTCTTCGTCGATTACCTCTCCTCCCTCAAGCGTCAGCGCATCCGCAGGAAGCTGGAGAAGGAGGAAAAACAACGCCCACCGGAAAAGACGGAACACCGGCGGGCGGTGATCTGACCACCCCCGACCCGAGCCGCGCCACGCCACCCATGTCACCGCTACGCATCATCTTCGCCGGCACCCCGGACTTCTCGGTGCCCAGCCTGGAGGCCCTGCTGGCGGCCGGCCAGGAGGTCGTCGCCGTCTACACCCAGCCGGACCGACCGGCGGGACGCGGCCGCAAGCTCACCCCCAGCCCGGTCAAGGCGGCCGCCCTGGCCCAGGGCCTGCCGGTCTTCCAGCCCCCGACCCTCAGGGACGAAGGGGCGGTCGCCGACCTGCGCGCCCTGGCCGCCGACCTGATGGTGGTGGTGGCCTACGGTCTGCTGCGTCAACGTCCACGCCTCGCTCCTGCCGCGCTGGCGGGGGGCCGCGCCCATCCAGCGCGCCCTCCTCGCCGGGGACGGCGAGAGCGGCGTCACCATCATGCGCATGGCGGCGGGGATCGACACCGGCCCAATGTACCTGCTCCGCCCCCTGGCCATCGCCCCACGGGAGACCGGCGGCGGCCTGAGCGACAAGCTCGCCGTCCTGGGGGCCCAGGCCCTGGTGGCGGCACTGCCGGGCATCGCCGACGGCAGCCTGATCCCGGTGCCCCAGGACGACGACCTGGCGAGCTACGCCCACAAACTCTCCAAGGCCGAGGCCGAGGTCGATTGGTCCCGCCCGGCGGTGGAGATCGACCGGCTGATCCGCGCCTTCGACCCCTGGCCCGTGGCCCAGACCAGCCTCGATGGCGCCAGTCTGCGCCTCTGGGGCAGTGAATTGAGCGACCTCATCCCGCCCCCGGCCGCCCTCCCCGGCCAGGTTCTGGCCGCCGGCAAGGGTGGCATCGAGGTGGCGACCGGCGCCGGCGTCCTGCGCCTGACCCGCCTCCAACCCCCCGGCAAGCGCCCCATGTCCGCCGCCGAATTTCTCAACGCCCGTCACCTGGATGGCGCCCGCCTTGGCTAAACACCCCGCGAACCCCTGGCCGGACCGCCCCCCCGGGGCCGGTAACCCGTCGCGGGCCAAGCCTGGCGCGGCCCCCGCCAGCGGTGCCCCTGACCAGGGTGCCCGGGCTAGCGGTAGTCTGGCTCGCGGTAACCCTGTCACAGGTGCCCGGGACCCTCGCGGCACCCCCATTGCCGGTGCCCAGGCCCGCGGTGGCCCCGTCGGCGGTACTCCCAGCAGCGCTACCCAGGCGAGCCATGCCCCCGCCGCCGGGGCCCAGGCCCGGGCCGCCGCGGCGCGCCTGGTCGGCGCCGTGCTCCGGGAGGGACGGTCCCTCACCGAGGCCCTGGAGCGGCTCTCCGGACTGGATCAGGAGCGGGACCGTCCCCTGGTCCAGGAGCTGAGCTACGGCACCCTGCGCCTGCTGCCTCGCCTCCAGGCCTTGGCCAGGCAGTTGCTGAACAAGCCCCTGCGCCCCGAGGAGGCCGCCCTCGAAGCCCTGATCCTGATCGGCCTCTACCAGCTCCTCGCCACCCGCATTCCCCCCCATGCCGCCGTCGCCTCCACCGTGGCCGCGACCCGGGTCCTGGGCAAGGACTGGGCGGCCGCTGGCTGCTGGAACGGCTGCGCCAGGACTGGCCCGAGGATTGGGAGGAGATCGTTGCCGCCAGCAATGCCCAGGCCCCCCAGTGGCTGCGGGTCAACCGTCTGGCCCTGGAGCGGGACGCCTATCGCGCCCGGCTTTCCCCCGTTGCCGCCCCGCAACCACCTGGAAGCGATAGCCCCGCCCCGTCCGCCATCCCGGACACCCCGGCCTACGCCCCCGGCGCCCTGCGCCTGGACCCGCCCCTGCCCATGGCGCGTCTCCCCGGTTATACCGAGGGGCTAGTGTCCATCCAGGACCTCCACGCCCAGCTCGCGGCGCCCCTGCTGGGGGTCCAGCCCGGCGAGCGGGTGCTGGACGCCTGCGCCGCCCCGGGGGGCAAGACGGCGCACCTGCTGGAACTGGCGGCGGGCCGCCTCGACCTTACCGCCCTCGACCTCGACCCCGCGCGCCTCGCCCAGGTGACCGCCAACCTGCGGCGCCTCGGCCTCCAGGCCCGGGTCCTGGCGGGGGACGCCGCCGGGCCGTCGGCTGACTGGGTCCCGATCGCCAAGGCTGACATGGCCGAAGCCGATGCCTCCGTGGCTGGTTCTCCCCGGACTGACTTGGCTGGGACTGGCGTCGCGTTTGGTGGCCAGGCTGGCGATTCGTCCCTGGACGGGTCCTCGTCCCTGGACGGGTCCGGGCCTCCACCCCTCTTCGACCGCATCCTCCTCGACGCGCCTTGCTCCGCGACGGGGGTCATCCGCCGCCACCCGGACATCAAGTGGCTGCGCCGACCCACGGACATCGAGGCCCTCGCCGCCCGGCAGACCCGGCTGCTGGAGGCCCTCTGGCCCCTCCTGGCCCCGGGCGGCACCCTGCTCTACGTCACCTGCTCCCTGCTGGCGACCGAAAACGAGCAGGTGATCCGCGCCTTCCTCTCCCGCCACCGGGATGCCGTCGAGGCCCCCATCGTCGGGGACTGGGGGCGCCCCCGCGCCAGCGGCCGCCAGGTCCTGCCCACCCTGGCCGGTGGTGACGGTTTTTACTTCGCCCGCTTGCGCAAGGAGGCCCCGTGAAACCCGCCCACGCTCAAGCCCAGGGCTGGGGCTGGGGCTGGGGCTTGGTCCCGTTCCCCGTCCAGGGCCTGCTCCTGATTCTGCTCCTGCTGCTGCCCGGTCTGGCGGCGGCCCGTCCCGCCTTCCCGATCGAGAAGGTCACGGTCCGCGCCCAGGACGACCAGTGGCTGATGGACGTCCGCTTCGCCCCGGAACTGAGCCCCCGGGCCCTGGAGGCCCTGGACAACGGCGTCCCCCTGACCATCGAGGTCTATTACCAGGTCCGCCGGGTGGATGACTGGATCTGGGACGCCAGCCTGGTGGACCGTCGCCTGCGTTACGAGATCCGCTACCAGCCCCTGGCGGAACGCTTCTCGGTGGGGCCGGTCCCGGGCACCGGCCAGCGCTACGTCACCCGGGACGCCGCCCTGGCCGCCCTGGGGGACCTGCGGAACCTGCCCCTCCTCGGCCAGGGAGAACTGGCTGCGGGGGCTCGCTATGAGATCGATCTCAAGATCTCCCTCGACATCGAGGAACTGCCCCTGCCCCTGCGCCCCCTCGCCTACCTGTTGCCCTCCTGGAAGCTGTCCTCGGGCTGGACCACATGGCCGTTGCAACCCTGACCCGCTGGCGCCAGCCGGGCCTGCTCCCGGTCATCCTGCTCCTGGCCGTACTGCTCATCGCCCTCGACCTGATGAGCGGGGCGGTGCAGAACTCCGAGTCCCTGAGCCGGGCCTTCGTGCCCCTCCTGGCGCTGGTGCTGATCGGCCTCCTGGCCCTGATGGGCACGGTGGTGGCCAATCTGCTGCGGCTGATCCGGGACTACCGCCACCAGGTCGCCGGCTCCCGGCTCACCGGCCGCTTGGTGCTGCTCTTCGGCCTGGTGTCCCTGCTGCCGGTGGCCGTGGTCTATTACTACTCGTTGGGCTTCCTGCTGCGCGGCATCGACTCCTGGTTCGACGTCGAGATCGACCGCGCCATGGAGGATGCCCTGACCCTCAACCAGGCCTCCCTGGACCTCAATCAGCGCGTCCTCATCCGCTACACCGAACAACTCCTGGCCGGGATCGAGGACAGTTCCGCCACCGCCCTCGCCCTGCGGCTGGGGCAGTTGCGCCAGCAGGCCGGCGCCCTGGAGATCGCCGTCTTCGGCGGCAATGGCCAGGTGCGCGGCAACTCCAGCGAGGACCCGACCCAACTGGTGCCCAATCTGCCGGACCGGGAGCTGTTGCGCCGCGCCAGCGCTGGCAGCAATCAGGTGGAACTGGAGGCCGGCGCCAACCAGGAACTGGTGGTGCGGGTGCTGGTGGCGGACCCGGTAGGCCGCAACCTGGTGATGCAAGCCATCTTCCCCACCTCGGAGCACATCAGCGGCCTGGCCGCCAACCTGGAAAAGGCCTACAACCGCTACAAGGAACTGAGCTACCTGCGCCAGTCCCTGAAGTGGAGCTTCTCCCTCAGCCTGTCCCTGGTGCTGCTGTTCGGCCTGCTCACCGCCCTGATCGCCGCCTTCCACCTCGCCCGACGGCTGGTGGCCCCGGTGGCCGCCATCGCCCGCGGCACCCGCGCCGTGGCCGAGGGGGATTACGAACTGCGCCTGCCCCTCCCCCGCCACGAGGATGAGCTGAGCTTCCTGGTCGCCTCCTTCAATTCCATGACCCGGCGCCTGGCCCGCGCCCGGGACGCGGCGGCCCGCTCCCAGCAGGCGGTGGAGGCCGAGCGCCTCTACCTGGAGACGGTGCTGGGGCGGCTGTCCTCCGGGGTCATCGTCCTCGACGGTGACCACCGCCTGCGCACCGTCAATCCCGCCGCCCGCCAGATTCTGGCCCTGAACGAGCCGGACCTGTGCCATGAGGGTCTGGACGCCCTGATCGGCCACCATCCCAACCTCCTCGCCTGGGTGGAGGCGGTGCGCAGCCACCTGGAGGGGCACGCCGAATGGCGCCAGGAGGTCAGCCTGTTCGGCGCCGAGGGCCGTCAGGTGCTCCTCTGTCGTGGCAGCCCCCTGATCCAGCCCAATGACGCCGAACAAGGCCACGTCGTCGTCTTCGACGACATCACCCGCCTCATCACCGCCCAGCGCGACGCCGCCTGGGGCGAGGTGGCCCGGCGCCTGGCCCACGAGATCAAGAACCCCCTGACCCCCATCCAGCTCTCCGCCGAGCGCCTGCGCCACAAGCTGCTGGCCAAGCTGCCCGAGGGCGAGGCGCGGGTGGTGGACCGCGCCACCCATACCATCGTCCAGCAGGTCGAGGCGATGAAGGCCATGGTCAACGACTTCTCCAACTACGCCCGCTCGCCGAAGATGGAGCCGGAGCCGGTGCGCCTCGACCGGCTGGTGGCCGA
>JAGVUH010000134.1 GCA_019136395.1 Gammaproteobacteria bacterium | reverse complement strand
TAGGAGTAGTTGACCCCGGGGGCGCTGACCACCTCGACCTCGTCCCGGCCGCGCAGAAAACCGATCAGTTCGGGGGACAGGTCGTTCTGCAGCAGATCGATCTCCCCGCGCAACAGCTTCATGACCCGCACGTTGGGGTCCTTGACCGTCAGCAGTTCCAGGATCTGGCCATCCTCCCGACGCTCCAGGACCAGCCGGCCCGGTTGGGGCCAGGCCACCAGGCGCAGGGGACCGCTGCCCACCGGCTCTTGGGCGAAGGGGTGGCCGCCCTGGATCAGGTCCGCCGGCAGGATGCCCAAGCCCAGGGTGGCGGGAAACAAGGGGTCCGGTTCCCGCAGGTGGAAGTCGATGCCGTCGGCCCCGGCGGTGGCGACGCGCTCCAGGTTGGCCAGGGCGGAACGGTGGGGGGAGCCCAGGGCGGGGTCGAGGACGGCGTCGAAGGTCGCCTTGACGTCCGCGCTGGTGAGAGGACGGCCGTCGCTGAAGGTCCGCCCTTCCGCTCCCAGGGTGAAGCGGTAATGAGTCGGCGTCACCTGCTCCCACGTCGCCAGGGAGGGCACCGGCAGGCTGCGCGCGTCGAAGGCGACCAGGCGACGGTAGAGCAGGCCGTTGATCCGCTCCGAGGTGGCATCGGTGGCCAACCGGGGGTCCAGGTTGCGGGGCGGTCCCGCCAGGCCCATGCGGATGGGGTCCTCGCCGGCCTGCGTGTCCAGGGTTAGGCTCAGGAACAGGCCGAGGCTCAGGATCAGTCTCAACCTGATCACGGCCAGCCGATCACCACTGGCGATAGGGGGTCTTGGCGAGATTGACGTTGAAATAGCGCTGATCGTCGGAGACTTCCTGACCGGCCCAGTCGGGAAGGACGAAGTCCTCATCGTGGTCGGTCAGTTCGATCTCGGCCATCACCAGGCCCAAGTTCTCGCCGGCGAAGACGTCCAGTTCCCAGACATGGTTGCCGATCGGGATGTGGTGACGCACCTTGTCGATGGGGGGCATCACCGCCAGCTCGCGCAGCATCTCCTCGGCCTCCGCCCGCGGGATCGGGAACTCGAATTCATGCCGGCCGATGCCCCGGGAGGCCCCCTTGATGGTCAGAAAGCCCTGGTCGCCCTTGACGCGCACCCGCACCGTCACCTCCGGGGTATGGGCGATATAGCCCTGCATGATGTGGGTGGAGGATTGCACCTGGTCGCGCCAGGTCTCGCCGACGACGAGGAATTTACGTTCAATTTCGATGGCCATGGGACTGATTCACTCCTGAAGTGGAAAGCTGGGCGGGATTCTAAACCCATCGCGCCCTCGGTTTGGCTACACCGGCGGTCAGCGCGCCATTCCGCAGCGTGAATCGCTGGCACGGTTCCGGGTCGGGTGGCGCCTGCTCAGTCCCGCTCGAACAGGGCCATGGATTCGACGTGGGCGGTGTGGGGGAACATGTCCATGGCCCCGGCCGCCCGCAGACGATAGCCCAGGCCCTTGACCAGCCGTTCGGCGTCCCGGGCCAGGGTGGCGGGGAAGCAGGAGACGTACAGCAACCGTCGCACGCCCAGGGTCGGGAGCACGTCCAGCACCTGCAAGGCGCCGGCGCGCGGCGGGTCCAGCAGGGCCTTGTGGAAATGGTCCTCGGCCCAGGGGGCGCCCTCCAGGCTGCCGTAGAGGTCGGCCGTCTGAAAGGCCGCGTTGTGGATGCCGTTCGCCGCGGCGTTGTGCCGGGCGCGCTCGACCAGCCCGGCCTCGGCCTCCACCCCCAGGACCGCGCCGGCCCGCCGCGCCAGGGGCAGGGTGAAATTGCCCAGGCCGCAGAAGAGGTCGAGGACCCGCTCATCAGGCCCGGGGTCGAGCAAGTCGAGCGCCTGACGCACCATGAGACGGTTCAGTTCCAGATTCACCTGGGTGAAGTCGGTGGGCAGGAAGTGCAGGCGGACGTCAAAGTCCGGCAGGCTGTAGGACAGATCCACCGCCTGGCCAGGGAGGGGACGGATGGTCTCGGGCCCGCCCTCCTGGAGGTAGACGCGCAGTTCATGGGCGGCGGCGAAGGCCGCCAGTTGCTCCAGGTCCGCCGCCGTCGGGGGCTTGAGCACCCTAAAGACCAGGACGCAGGGCCCCTCCCCCTTCGCCATCTCAGATCGGCGAGAAAGCCGGAGCCCTTCTCGCGGAACCCGACCAGGGTCTTGCCCTTTTTGGCGACGTACCGCACCCCCAGCCGGGCCTTGCGCCGGTAGCCCCAGTGCCCCGCCGCCAGGGGCGGCAGCCAGCGCTCCGGCTCGACGCCGCCGATGCGCCGCAGCACATCCGCCAGGATCTCCTGCTTCATGGCGATCTGGGCCGCCGGGTCCTGATGTTGCAGGCTACAGCCACCGCACAGGCTGAAGTGGGGACAACGGGGCGTGACCCGCTGGGGCGAGGGGGACAGGACCTCCACCACCCGCCCCTCGTCGAAGTGGCGCTGCAAGCGGGTATAGCGGAACCGCACCCGCTCCCCCGCCAGGGCCCCATCGATGAAGACCGCCTTGCCCTCCACCCGCGCCAGGCCGCGCCCTTCATGGGTCAGGGACTCGATATCCGCCAGAACGGGTTCTTTCGGCAAGGGTTTGCGTTTCGCTCTCGACACGTTCGCTCCTCAGGCTATCCAGGTTCCGCCGCGACGCGGCCACAAGGGGCGGCCGGCGCGGCCGCTACAGCATAAGCCATCGCGCCGCTGGGGGTCGGATGGGCAGGACTACGCTGCCTGCGCGTGAAGGCGCACTCCCAGCGCCCGCGCCACCTTCAGGATGGTCGCAAAACTCGGGTTGCCGTCTTCGCTCAGGGCACGATAGAGGCTTTCGCGACTGAGCCCCGCGTCCTTCGCTACTTGCGACATGCCTTTGGCGCGAGCGATATCGCCGAGGGCCCGCGCGATGCCTGATACATCGTCTGGGGCCTCCTCAAGCCAGGCATCGAGGTAGGCGGCCATCTCCTCGGGCGTCCGCAGATGTTCCGCGACGTCATAGGCGGAAGTCTTAATCTTCGTGGCCTTCTTCTTGGGTACCCCTTGCGTCATGGTGTTACTCCTGAAACTGTGTGGCCAGGTGGATGGCCTTCGCTATGTCCTTTTCCTGGCTTGACTTATCGCCACCAATCAGTAGCAGCAACAAGCGATTGCCTCGTTGGGTGTAGTACACGCGGTAACCCGGTCCGAAGTCGATCTTCAGTTTCGACACTCCGTTCGTCAGGGTACGGTGCAAGCCGGGATTACCGTGGATCAGGCGATCGACTCGCATCAGGATGCG
Organism: Gammaproteobacteria bacterium; assembly: GCA_019136395.1. Next base: position 2,975 of record JAGVUH010000134.1, on the reverse strand, counting down.
AGCACGGCCTTTCAGGTCTTTCAGGCTGTCGACCCAGTCACGGTACTCGTCAGTCTTCTCAACGCGCATGGTAGTAGTGTAGCCCATGAGCTACGCACCTAGGGGGGCTGGCCAACGGCAGAGAGAGTCCGAAAGTGCCATTTTGCGAAACAAAGCCATTTCGCGGACGTCGCGAACAGGCCATTTTGCGAAACAAAGCCATTTGGAGCACGCCGCGAAAAGGGGCATTTTGCGAAACAAACCCATTTTCCCCCCTTGTTCGCGGCGTCCCAATCGTGGCGCCGATGGCCCCATTCACCCCGCGCGGAGATAGCTCAGGCTCTCCACGGTGAAGGGCTGGGGGCTGATGCCGAGCAGGGGGTAGGCGCTGGCATCGGCGCAGACATTGCCCTCCATGAGCATGGTGAGCTGGTCGCGGCTGATGGGGAACCAGGGGAAGCGGTCGAAGAGGGCGGCGGCGGTCTTCACGCCGATGGCCGGGGCGGGCAGCATCAGCTTGCGCTTGTCCACGGCGGCGGCGATGGTCTCCAGGATCTCCTTCCAGCTCTTGGGCTCGGGCCCGCAGAGTTCGAAGGTGCGGCCCTCGGTCTCCGGCCGGGTAAGGGCGCGGACGAAGGCCTGGGCGACGTCGGCGATGGCCACGGGGGCGAGTTGGAAGGCGCCAGCGCCGGTGGGCAGCAGGCCGGGATAGAAGAGCGGGGCCGGCAGGGGGCTGTCGATGATGTCCCGGCGCAACTGGGTGCAGAACTCCATGCGCCCCTGGGGCGGACCGAAGATCACCGAGGGCCGGAAGATGGTCCAGCGCAGGCCCGAGGCCTTGACCGCCTCCTCCGCCTGGAACTTGGTCCGCTGGTAGGGGGTCCCGTTCGGCTTGACGCCATTGGCGCTCATCAGGATGAAGCGGCCCACCCCGGCGGCCCGGCAGGCCTCCAGGGTCCGTTCTACGCCGTTGAACTGAAGCCCCTCGAAGGTAATCCCCTGGGATGGGAACTCCCGCAGGATGCCGATGAGGTAGATGACCGCGTCGGCGCCCCGAACGCATTCGGCAAGGGCCGCTGTATCGGCAACCTCGCCGGGGACCACCTCACACTGGTCCAGGGGCAGGCCGTGGCCACTGGCGGCATCGCGCATCAGCAGCCGGGGGACATGGCCCGCCGCGATCAGGGCCGGGACGATATGGGAACCGACGAATCCGGTCCCGCCGATCAGACTGACTTTCATGGCTCTCTCCTCCATTAACAAGCACACAGGTTTAGGAAGCGTTTGGAATGCCCGGTCTAGGATGGCCGGCCATATTCAACGCAGGCAAGGTCATGTTAGTGAGTAACTACCCATCAATAACCCCCCGAATTCAGCAAGCCCCCCAGGGCACGAATCGGGTACTAGGGAGTGTTGACATTTAACATGATATAGTTCAGTCAACATTCTGACAGGGTGAGCCCGATGCCACGCTTGAATCTGCGCGATGACCAATGGGAACGGATTTGCCATCTGCTGCCGGGCAAGCCCGGCGACCGCGGGCGTACGGCAGCGGATAACCGCTTGTTCGTCGAGGCTGTGCTCTGGATCGCGCGCTCGGGAGCACCGTGGCGCGACCTCCCGGAAGACTTCGGCCCTTGGAACAGCGTGTATCGACGCTTCGCGCGCTGGCAGACGAGCGGCGTATGGGAGACCGTTTTCAATGAGTTAGCTAATGATGCCGATGTCGAGGAGGTGTTCATCGATTCCACGGTGATTCGGGTGCACCAACACGCCGCCGGCGCCCAAAAAAAGACGGCGCACAGGCCATCGGACGCTCGCGCGGCGGCCTGACAACGAAAATTCATGCCTTGGTCGAAGCGCTCGGCAACCTCGCCCGCTGTGAGCTCACACCGGGACAGGCCGCCGACGTCAGTTCCGCCGCGCCCCTGCTGACGGGCATCGACGCCAAGGCGGTCGCCGCAGACAAAGCCTACGACTGCGATGCCCTGATCGCGACCATTACAGCCAGCGGTGCCGAGGCCGTCATCCCCCCGCGGGCCAACCGGAACCAACCACGCACCTTCGACCGACATCTTTACAAAGGGCGCAACCTTGTCGAACGCTTTTTCTTTCGCATCAAGCACTTTCGTAGAGTTGCCACGCGCTATGACAAGCTCGACGTACGCTTCAAGGCGTTCATCATCATCGCCGCAGCGTGGATCTGGCTCGCTTGATTCATATGTCAACACTCCCTAGAAAACGGACACTTTCCAACCAACTGAACGGATGACAAATAACCAGCATCAGGCCTCCTTGATGGTGACCAGGGCCGCCAGGGCGCGCTGGCGGGCGAAATCATGCTCGACCAGGGGTTCCGGATAGTCCACCCCCAGGCGCACGCCGGCGGCGGCGAGGCTGGCCTTGCCCGCGGCGAAGGGGGCGTGGAGGTCCTTGTCGGGCAGGCGCCGCAGCTCCGGCACCCAGCGGCGGACATAGTCCCCCCGGGTGTCGAATTTCTGGCCCTGGAGCACCGGGTTGAAGATACGGAAATAGGGGGCGGCATCGGCGCCACAGCCGGCGACCCACTGCCAGCTCCCGGCGTTGTTGGCCAGGTCGGCGTCCACCAGGGTGTCCCAGAACCAGTCCTGGCCGCGCTGCCAGGGCACCAGCAGGTGCTTGACCAGGAAGGAGGCGACCACCATGCGCACCCGGTTGTGCATCCAGCCGGTATGCCACAGCTCGCGCATGCCGGCGTCCACCAGGGGGTAGCCGGTCTGGCCGCGGCTCCAGGCAGCAAAGGCGGCCTCGTCCTCTTGCCAGGGGAACTGGGCGAAGCGGGGGTTGAAGGGTTCCGTGGGCAGGCGTGGCCAGTGGTGGAGCAAATGCTGACAGAATTCCCGCCAGCCCACCTCGCGCAGAAAGGAATCCCCGCCCTTGGTGGCGGCGGCATAACCGGCCTGGAGGCCACGCACCGCGTGCCAGACCTGGCGGGGGGAGATCTCGCCGAAGTGCAG
>JAGVUH010000331.1 GCA_019136395.1 Gammaproteobacteria bacterium | reverse complement strand
CGCGCCACCGTCTGCCTGGACGCGATCTTTAGCCTGGTCCTGAACCTGGGGGGCACCCTCTCCGGCGAGCACGGCGTCGGTCTGGCCAAGCGTGACTTCGTCCCTCGGGAACTGGACCCCGTGGCCCTGCGCCTGATGCACGGCATCAAGCGTCAGTTTGACCCCAAGGGCATCCTCAATCCGGGCAAGACCCTGCCGCCCCTGCCCTGAAAAGGCCAGGGCTTTCAGGTATGCCGACTATAATTCGAGGGAAGGAGGCAAAAAAGGCGGACCAAAAAAAAAGGGGGTAGAACCCCCCTTTTTTCAATTTGGAGCGGGAAACGAGACTCGAACTCGCGACCCCAACCTTGGCAAGGTTGTGCTCTACCAACTGAGCTATTCCCGCGTTTGTCTTCTTACAGCTTCACATCGGTGTCGCCTTGGAAGTTGCGCATTTTACCCAGGACTGAAGAACTGTCAAGCAACCCATGGCGGAATTTCTCCTGTCATAGGTCAGGCCACCAGATAGGCGATGACCGCTTCAGGGTCCGGGTGAGGGTTCGGTGAGACTGGGCCAGGCCGCGCGCAGATAGATGAACATGGACCAGAGGGTAAGGACGGCGGCGACGTAAAGGAGGATCAGGGCCGGCATGTAGGTCGGCAGGCCCCAGGGCGACGGACCCAGGATGAGCACCAGGATGGCGATCATCTGCACCGTGGTCTTGAACTTGCCAACGAGTGAGACGGCAACCCGCGAGCGAACACCGATCTCCGCCATCCATTCCCGCAGCGCGGAGACCGCGATCTCGCGGCCGATGATGACCGTCGCCGGGAGGGCCAGCAAGGGGCGAGGGTCGGCCTCGACCAGCAGGACCAGGGCCGCGGCGACCATGAGCTTATCGGCGACCGGATCGAGAAAGGCGCCTAGGGCCGAGGTCTGTCCCAGGCGCCGCGCCAGATAGCCGTCCACCAGGTCCGTCAGGGCGGCCAGGCCGAAGACCAGGGCACAGGCCAGACGCGCCCAGGTCACCGGGGTGTAAAACAGGACGATAAAAACCGGGATCAGAAAAATCCGCAGCAGCGTCAGAAGATTGGGAATATTCCACATAGGAAGGAAACAGCGGAAGGCTAGGAACGCATCACCCGTCGCGGGGCAAGGACGCGCTATCTGCTCACTCAGGGGATGGCGCAAGACCCGCCACCCTGAAGGAGCGTGGGGATCGGGCGCCGGCGGCCACCCTCAAGGTGTCATCATCCTCAGGTCTTGCTCCAGCAACTGGTCGTTCCTGGCCTGCAAACGAGTTATGAGGGCGGCATTGTCGCGCTCAATTTCACCTTCTTGCCGTTGTCGCTCCTCGGTTGTCATGTGCTGATCATCGGGGAGAGGGAGCGGGGGCGCGGCCCAGTACTCATAGTCCGTCTTGTGGCTGTAGTAGATGGTGCCCAGCCTCCGCGCCTGGTCCCGATCCCCGCCGCGCAGCGCTCGTTGATAGTCCGCCTCGGCCTGGGCCATCCGGGCCAGCAAGGCCTCCTCCTGCCGCCCATTCTCCTGGACCAGGGCATCGATTTCCTGGCGATCGCGGCGGTTGACCCGCAGGACGAAGATCAACATCGCTACCGCGGCGAGAACGACCAGTGCGACCGCTAACATGGATCCCCTCCGGATGTGTCCTGAAGATCAAAGTGGACGGAAGCAATCACTACCGCCACCCTCAGGGTAGCTGACTGTTGGGATGGAGGGCCTCGAAGATCCGCTGGGCGAGTTGCCGGCTGATGCCCTCGATCTGGGCGATGTCCTCCACCGCGGCACCCTCCAGAGTCTGGAGACCGCCGAATTCGCGCAGTAACCGCTGGCGACGCCGGGGACCGATACCGGGGACCTCTTCGAGGAGGGAGGCGGTCCGCGCCTTGGCCCGGCGCTGGCGATGGGCGGTGATGGCGAAACGATGGGCCTCGTCCCGGATTTGCTGGATGAGGTGCATGGCGGGGGAGTCCGTTGGCAGTATAAGGGCCTGGTCCCGACCGGACAACCAGAGCTGTTCCGCCCCTGGACGCCGGTCCGGCCCCTTGGCGACCCCGACCAGGGTCGGCCCGCTGACCCCCAGTTCATGCAGCGCCGCCTCGACCTTGGCGAGCTGGCCCCGACCACCGTCGATGAAGAGGACATCGGGCGCCGGGTATTCCCCCTGCTTGACCCGGGCGTAACGTCGGCTCAGGGCCTGGTGCATGGCGGCATAGTCGTCCCCCGGGGTCACGCCCTCGATGTTGAAGCGGCGATAGTCGGACTTGAGGGGTCCCTCGGTACCAAAGACCACACAGGAGGCGACCGTCCGCTCCCCCTGGGTGTGGCTGACATCGAAGCATTCCAGCCGCTGGGGGAGGGCCTCAAGCCCCAGGGCCAGGCGCAGGGCCTCCCGGCGTTGGGCATAGCCGGCCTGGCTGCCAAGGCGGGCCTCCAGAGCCACCCGGGCGTTGCCCAGGGCCAGGTCCAGCCAGTGGCGTCGCTCCCCGCGCACGCGGTGGCGGATGGCCACCTTATGGCCGGCGCGCTCACTCAGGGCCACCTCCAGCAGGGTCCGCTCCTCGGGCTCGGCGCTGATCAGGATCTCGGTCGGTACCGCCTTGTCCGCGTAGAATTGGGTGAGGAAGGCTGCAAGCACACCACCCTCCTCCATCCCCTTCGGCACGCGGGGGAAAAAGGCCTTGTTGCCCAGGTTGCGCCCGGAGCGGATGTAGAAGACCTGGACGCAGGTCAGGCCACCACCGCTGGCGACGGCGACAATATCCAGGTCACCCCCCTGGCCGCTGACGTACTGGCGCTGCTGGATACCCCGCAGCATCTGGATCTGATCCCGCAGCACGGCGGCGCGCTCGAAATTAAGGGCGGCCGCGGCGGCCTCCATGCGCCCCGCCAGGTCGCCGATCACCTCGTCGGTGCGCCCCTCCAGGAACTGGATGGTGTGGCGCACGTCCTCGGCGTAGTCCTCGGGGCTGATCAGGTTGACGCAGGGCCCGCTGCAGCGCTTGATCTGATATTCCAGGCAGGGGCGGGAACGGTTGTTGAAGACCGCGTCCTCGCACTGGCGCACCGGGAAGATTTTCTTCAGCAGGTGCAGGGTCTGACGAACGGCGTAGCCGCTGATGAAGGGGCCAAAGAAGCGATCCTTGCCCTTGGTCGAGCCGCGGTGGAAGGCCAGGCGGGGAAAGGTGTCGGGCACCGTGAGGCGGATGTAGGGGTAGCTCTTGTCGTCGCGCAGCAGGACGTTGAAGCGCGGCTGCAAGGCCTTGATGAGATTGTTCTCCAGCAGCAGGGCCTCGCCCTCGGTGCTGGTCACGGTGATCTCGATGTCCCGGATCAGGGACACCATGATCTCGATGCGCCGGTTGTGGGTCCGGCCGAAATAGCTGGAGACGCGGCGCTTGAGGTCCTTGGCCTTGCCGACGTAGAGGACCTTGCCGGCGCCGTCCAGCATGCGGTAGACCCCGGGGGACTCGGGGATGGTCTTCAGCAGGCGGCGGGGATCGCGAGGTTTTTTGTCAGTCGGCAAGCCAGCCTCCATGCCAGCTTCCACGCTAGCCTTAAGGCCAGACTCTTCGGTGTCCTCCTCGCCGTTCTCCCCGTTGCTCTCCAAACCGGTGTTCCCGCGGGTCTTGCTGATGATCTCCATGCTGGTCTCCGCCGGAGCGGGATCGGGACTGGACATCGGCAACGGGCAGTTTGATCGCAACCTGCGTCTGGTTAAGGCGCTACTAAGGATAAAATAAGTAAAGCCATTTATAATTAATTATGCCGCTGCATATCTTATATCTGAATCTTGGAAGAATCCCTGGATCATTTTTGGCAAATTTTGTAACGCATTTAACGCTTATCGCGTCACTTCGAGGAGTTGATCACGGCTGCTGATAAAGTGTTTGGCCACCCGTTGTTTCACGTTGTTCCATACCCATTCGTCAGGGTTCAGTTGCGGAGAATACGGTGGTAACAAAAAAAGCTTTAGTTTGCCTTCGTATTCCTTGTAAGAGTTGTTTCACCGTATCTATTCAGCTCACCTGGCCTGCCTCAATCCAGACGCGGCATGGGTGGCTGACCCTGGAAAGTTAAGACCAAGGCTTGGTAGATATCGATGGATTGCTTTTGCAAGGT
>JAGVUH010000157.1 GCA_019136395.1 Gammaproteobacteria bacterium | reverse complement strand
CTCGGGCTATTATCACCTCTGGCCGGATAATGCCGGCCTGGCCTGGGACCGGCTGGCCATGACCATCTCCTTCATGGCCTTTTTCGCCAGTATCCTCGGCGAGCATGTCTCGCCCCGCCTGGGTGCCCGCCTGCTGTTCCCCCTCATCCTCCTAGGCATCCTCTCGGTGGTCTACTGGCGCCTGACCGACCAGGGTGACGGCGGTGACCTGAGGCTGTACCTGCTGGTGCAATTCCTGCCGATGCTGCTGGTGCCCTTCATCCTCCTGACCTATCCCTCCCGGTTGCGACCCACGGGCTACCTGTGGGCGGTGATAGGCTGGTATCTCCTGGCCAAGGGGCTCGAAAGCCTGGACGAGCCCATCCTGCACCTCACCGGCCTGGTGAGCGGGCACAGCCTTAAGCACCTGGCCGCCGCCCTCGGTATCGCCAGCTTCCTCCTCGCCCTCTATCGGCGCCGGCCAGACCCCGAAAGCAGGATTCAGCTCAACGAGCCTGCCGTGCGCGACTAATTCAGGGCCTTGACCATCGTTTGGTCTACCGTCACTCAGCCCTCCACCCAGCCATGGCGGCGTGGCCAACCCGGGCAAAGGGATGATCGAGGCCCCTCAATGCATGATCAGTATGCTGGCGATACACAAAATGCATCAGCGAACGCGTCGCGCCGTTCTATAGTGGAGAGGTCCATTCTCGCGGGGGAGGGCGACATGGAACGTGCCGCGACGGTCATGGGGCGGACTGGATGAGACCTGGAGAGGATGAACCCTTGCCACTACACTTGCGGGACCGATCCGGAATTTATCCAGCCCATCAGGAATATTCTTCACCATGCTTAACGCCAAACGCGAACCCGTCGCCATCGATCTCGCCCTGCAAGGGGGTGGCTCCCATGGCGCCCTGACCTGGGGGGTCCTCGACCGGCTGCTCGAAGAGGACTGGCTGGTGATCAAGGCCCTGTCTGGGACCTCCGCAGGGGCCATGAACGCGGCGGTGTTGAGCGATGGCTTCGCCCGGGCTGGCGCTCCCGGCGCCCGGGCGGCCCTGGAGGACTTCTGGCGCCAGGTGGCGGAGGCAGCGCGATGGAGCCCCTTGCAGCGCACCCCCCTGGACCGGCTGCTGGGTCGTTGGACCCTCGACCAGTCGCCCTTTTTCATCGGCTTCGAACTGGCAGCGCGAATGATCTCACCCTACGAGATGAATCCCGCCGCCTACCACCCCCTGCGCGACATTCTGGAACGGACCATGGACCCCGGGCGGCTCGCCGCGTCTCCGATCAAGGTCTTCGTGACCGCCACCCAGGTGCGTACCGGGCGTGGCAAGGTCTTCCGCAACGCCGATATCTGCCCGGAGGTCCTGCTGGCCTCCGCCTGCCTGCCAACTCTCTTCCAGGCCATCGAGATCGATGGCGAGCCCTATTGGGACGGGGGCTATGCCGGTAACCCCACCCTGACCCCCCTGATCCGGGAGTCCGATGCCCGCGACACCATCCTGATCCAGATCAATCCGGTGGAGCGTCCCGGCACGCCGCGCAACGCCAGTGAGATCCACAACCGCCTGAACGAGATCGCCTTCAATGCCCCCCTGCTCAAGGAACTGCGCATGATGGCCTTGCTGCGCCAGGTGGCGAATCCGGGGGAATCCGAGGGGGCCCGTTGGGCGCAAATGCGCATGCACCGCATCACCAGCCCCCTGATGACGGAACTGGGCTATTCCTCCAAGCTCAACGCCGAATGGGAATTTCTGTGCCTGCTGCGGGATGAGGGCCGGCGCAATGCGGAGGCCTTCCTGGCCCAACACGGCGAGGCGCTGGGCCGGCGCTCGACGCTGGATCTGGACAGCTTTCTCGACTGAGAGGCGGTGAAACAAACCTCTCAAAAAAAATATTAAGATCATTACTAACAATAAGATAGCCAGTTATAGGCTGTGAAACAATCCCTATTTCTCCACCAGCCTTGAGCGCTAACCGCCGCCGACCTGACTGGCGCGGCCGGGTTATCCCCAGGCGCCTTCATCTCCCCCGGCGGCCTCATGCGTTATCGGTATCGCCTTCTTCGCGATTTCGCATTGGACGCCCTCCCGGGACGCCACGATACTATCCGGCCGATCTTTCACCCCACGCGAGTCATCTATGAGCAATTTTTGGGACATCCTATACCTGATCATTTCGACCTTCCTTTTCGTCACCTATCTGATCATCCTCTTTCACGTCGTGGTCGATCTGTTCCGCGATGCCCAATTGAATGGCTTTTTCAAGGTCATCTGGCTGATCGGTCTCATCGTTCTACCCTTCCTCACCGCCCTGGTTTACGTCCTGACGCGTGGCAAAGGCATGGCCGAGCGCCAGCTCCGGGCCCTTAACCAGGCCCGGTCCGATACCGAGGCCTACATTCGCCAGGTGGCGGCCAAATCGCCCGCCGAGCAGATCGCCGATGCCAAGGCCCTGCTGGACAACGGCACCCTGACCCAGCAAGAGTACGAACAGCTCAAGGCCAAGGCCCTGGCCTGAGCCTCCGACCCGGTTGCGAGGTTTTGCAGGGAGGGGAGGATCCTCAGCCTAGTCCTGGCTGGCGGTCCCTCCTCACAGGCCGCGAAAAAACCCCTCCATCGGAAAGCTTGTGATTATTTAAAACAACGAGATAGCCCGTCTGAGACGGTGTGGAAACAGTATTTTTCACCAGCTCTCAGACTGTTTTCTAGACTCAGGGTCGGATTGATTCACGGCCGTTGCCCCAACCGGAGGGTGGCGTAAACCTACCCTTAGCCGCCTTGCCCCCCAAGGATGGGTCAAGGGTTATGATGCAGTACCGTGCACGGTTGGCCCGCCAGCGGACTGACTGTCGCACCTGAATCCTCCGCCAACCCTCTCACGCGGTGCCCGGGGTGGTTGGCAAGCGCTTCGCTCGTAAACAGTGGGAGTCCCCATGCAGCGCCTACCCCTCTTTCCAGCCCTCGTTCTTGCCCTTGGTCTGATCGGTTGCCGGCCCGCCGCGGAGGTGGCCCCCTCCACCCCGGCACCGCCGCCCGCGGTGGGAGTCGCCACGGCGGCCCTCAAGGAGATCACCCCGGCCATGGAATTTGTCGGCCGGGTTGAGGCGATCGACGCGGTCGATCTCGTCGCCCGCGTCAACGGCTTCCTGGCGGAGCGCCTGTTCCAGGAAGGGGCGACCGTCGAGGAGGGTCAGTTACTCTTCCGCATCGAGCGTGAACCCTTCGCGGGGGCCCTCGCCACCCGTCAGGCCGACCTGGAGCGCGCCGAGGCGACCCTGGTCAATGCCCGCCTGCAACGGGAGCGTCTCCAACCGCTCATCAAGCGCGGAGGCACCACCCAGGCCCAGCTCGACGAGGCGGTGGCCGCGGAGCGCGTAGCCCAGGCGGCCCGGGATGGGGCCCAGGTCGCCATCCAACTGGCCGAGATCGACCTGAGCTACACCGAAATCCGCGCCCCCTTCGCCGGCCGCATCGGCCGTAGTAATTTCGCCGTCGGCGCCGTGGTCGGCCCCAGCGCCGGCCCCCTGGCCCGCCTGGTACGAATCGATCCGGTATACGTCAACATCCCGGTGACCGACCGCGCCATGCTGACCGTCCGCCAGTCCCAGAATGCCGGGGGTTTCCGGCCCTACCTGCGCCTGGCCGATGGCAGCCAGTTTCCCGAGCCGGGCACCTTCGAGTTTTCCGACCCCGAGGTGAATACCACCACCGACACGGTGCGCATCCGGGCCCAGTTTGCTAACGCCGCGGGCGTCCTGCTCCCCGGCCAGCACGTGACCGTCACCGTCCGCGCCACCGAACCCACCCAGGCCCTGGTGATCCCCCAGGTGGCGGTGCAGCAGGATCAGGCCGGCCGTCTGGTCCTGACGCTGACCCCGGACAATAAGGTCCAGGTGACCCGCGTCAAGCTGGGCGAGCGCCAGGGCACCAACTGGGTGGTGCTCGACGGATTGACGGCGGGAGAGCGGGTGATCGTGGAGGGCATCCAGAAGGCCCGTCCCGGCATGGTGGTGGCGCCCGTGGCCGCCGACCTCCCGGCGGGAGACTGAGCCCATGTTTTCCGCCTTCTTCATTGACCGCGCGCGCTTCGCGATGGTGATCTCCCTGGTGATCATCATCGCGGGCCTCATCGCCATCAA
>JAGVUH010000084.1 GCA_019136395.1 Gammaproteobacteria bacterium | reverse complement strand
GCCGGCGCGGCGGGGGGCGGCGGGGGCGGGGGCGGGGGCAGCCATTCTTCCTCCGCCGCGTCGCGGTACCAGAACCATCCCTCTTCCTTGCGATCGAAGAATGTCTCGCGCGCCAGCGGGTCGTTGGTCACCAGTTGCGGCTCGGCCACGAGCGCGGGGGTCGCGAGTACCGCCACCAGCAGCAGGCCCAGTCTGGACGCGCGGCCGCGGGTCAGGCGCCCCCGGGGGCGGGCGGCGGCCCTCCCGCCCGGCCCGGCCGCCGCCCGCGCGGATGATCCGGCGGTCAGGCGGGGGCTAAGGGGGCGGAATTTGCGGGAACTCGTCAGGATCATGCTCGTAGTAGCGGCCGGGGTAGAAACAATCGGGATAGAGTTCAGGGGTGACGTCCCACAACTCCCACAGGGTGATTTTGATGTCGACATACCATTGCGCGGACAGCGACCAGGTCGTTTTGCACCCGGATGCGTCATCGACGATGCGAAACTCCGCCTGCAACCCGTTATCGCAGGAGGGCAGGACATCGGCGTAGATGTAAATCGAATCGTCCAGCCCGACGCCGTAGGCAAGAAGTTCGGGCGGGAACCAGACATTCCAGCCGGACAGGCGCACTTCTTCGCGGATTTCGCGTTGCAGGATGCGGTCGTTCTCCGGCGACTGCTGGGTCGCATCGCAGATCGTGCTACCCAGCGGCGGCGAGATCTGATACAGCGAATAGGCGCCGCAACTGTTGGCGAGCAGGTTGACCGTGCCGTCGGCAAAGTTGGCGCCAAAGCGGATGCTCTCGCCATACACGGCGCCGCCCCGGAAGAAGACGTTGGTGTTCACCAGCTCCCGCGAGCGCCATTCATAATGCGGCGCGACATACCAGGGCATCCGTTCCGGCTGACTGGGGTCATAACAGGTCGGCTGGGTTTTGAGTTTCGCCCGGTAGTCGCCCTGCTTTTCCGCGTAGGTGATGGTGCTGTCGATCACCCGCTGCGTGTCGAGCGCCTGGTCCAGCTCGGGAATCTCCTGGCCGGCAATGAGCGCCGCCCGCGACGATTCCAGTCCCCAGCGCTGCTCGAAGGACACCGCCGCCGTCTCCCCGGCGACGACCAGGAGGCCGCCGAGGACCCCCGCCGCCACCGCCCGCCGCCTGCCGAGATCGTTCCTGCTGTTCATGCCTTATCCGGGTAGATCCCCGCCGTCCGCAAGCGATTCAGCCACGGGCTGAGATCGATGATGGAAAAATTGACCTGGGCGAGTTCCTCCAGGGTAATACCCTCGCAATTGGGATTGGATTCATCCCGCGTGCCGTAGACCAGGAACCCGCCGCCGATGTTCTGCACGCCGCGGATCGACGCCATGATCAGCGCCGCGAGCATGGAGTTAAAGCAGCAGAAGGATTTGCGCTGCTCCACGCACACCCCCAGGACCTCATCGGCGCAATACTTGCCGATAAACACGCATTCCTCATTCTCCCGCCGCAACCCGAGATTGAGCTCGTCCTCGGTGCAGGCGTAGAGGATATGGCCGATGATTTTCAGGATCTGATAGACGTAATAGACGGCGAGGATCCACTGCACCGCACCGGTGAAGACCAACTCCGACCCGCCGCCCTCAACGCTTACTTCAGTAATGATCATCTTGGCGAATTCATCACCAAAGACCTCCTTGAGAAAGGTCTGAAAGGTCTGCATCAACTGTTGCTCAATCGCGGTCAGGAACCCCTCGCCGATCGCGGTACCCTGCTCCGTCACCAGCCCCAGTTCCTGCAGAAAACCGGTGGCGGCTTTTTCCAGTGGCCCCAGGGTGGCATCGATTGCCGCCTGTACGGTAGAGGAGACGGATTGATAGAATTCGGTCCAGCCGGGCACCATGCCGCTTAAGGTGCTCAGATGGCCGGCGATGACCTCCAGCTTGGCCAGCTTGTAGGCGAAATAGCCCATCTTGAAGTAGGCCAGGATATCCTGCTGGCCAAAGGCCTCCAGCCCTTCCTCGCAACAGTCGGGGGTCAGGCCGATGTCGTTGCCGATCGGCACCTTGCACTCCAGATGCTGGCCGCGCCAGATGCGGATAGTGCACGACTGGGCGATGTTTTCCGGCGGCTTGCCGGTTTCCAGGCAGATGAAGTCATTCGCCATGCCGTCCAGGGTGGCCAGGGCGCCCAACGCCGTATCCAGATAGGTATTCCATTCCACCCCGGGGTTGTGACAGGCCGTGCCCCCGCAGCCGACATAGTCACTGGCGCAGGTTTGCGAGAATTCGGTGACGCCGTCGGCATAGGTGGTGCCATAGGTTTTGACCTGGGTACAGCCGTCGCCCACCACTTCGGCATAGATGGGACTGGTGCCCTCGGCGATCGCGCCGGTCGCCCCGGACAGCTGCTCCACCATGTCCTCCAGGGAAACGGTGTTGTCCTGACCGTTGGTCAGGATGTCATAGGCGGTCTGGGTGTAATCAAGCTGGCCGTCGGCAAAGATACTCTCGACGTGAAAGGCCTCGGCGGCGCACACCGCCACCCCATCCATTTCGCACTGGTAGGCCGGCGGGCAGGGCTCGTCGGGACTCTCGGGATAGTAATGCGTGGTCTCCGCCCGGTAGAGATCGGCCTGAAGGATGAGCTCGTTCGCGGCCGGGGTAACCACCCCGCGCACATTCCAGCGGTTCTGCGCCGTGCCATAGCCGGCATAGCCCGGATCACTGGGATCGCCATAGCTGAAGCTCGCCGCGCCGCTCCACTGCGCATTGGTCAACACGTAGGTCCCATCGGCGGGGGCCTGCAGGCGCTTATAGTCGATCACCACCGCGACCCCGTCGCTGGTCGCGGTCGCCGCTTGCACGACCTGCACGCTTTGCGCGTCATCGCCGAGCGGGAACACGGAAAAGCGGATTTCGCTCGCCGGCAGCGCCACGGTCTCGGCGAGCGTCTGCTGGATGAGCGGCGCGCCGCCCTGATCGTACAGGAGGGCATTCGTGACCGGATGACGTTCCTGGACGCCAATCAGGCGCTTGGCCACCACCCGCATGAGGTGTTGCCCGGCCCGCACCCGCGTGAAGCGGGTCGTTTCACAGCCGGCATTTTTCGCATGCGCGTCGGCCGCCATGACCAGCCCCTGGAGGTCCTCCGGGTGGCTGTAAAACCCCGCCGCCTGGTCAATGCGGGCTTGATCGGCCCCGGGCAAATAATCCGCGACATTCACCCCGGTGCCGGGATTGTTGCCCTCGATCTGCAGGGTCGCGGCGGGGATGTTGCCCGCCCCGCCGAGCAATGACACGCCGAAGGCGTTGGCGTCGGCGGCCTCGGCCGAGGTATAGGCGCGCAGCACATTGAAATAGACCTGCGCAAAGGCCAACCAGAGCGCAAGCGCCAGCGAGGCAGCGAAGCGCGCGGTCATGGAGCGGCGGTGGCGGACAGGGTATTCACCGGACCAGCATATCCGGCGGGAACCCGCAAAATGGCGCGAAAGCGGCGGCGACAAAGGCATTTGCGGCGCAAAACAACGGCGCGGGGCGGGGTGGGGCGGCGCGCTCAGGCGCACGCCCGCGCGTGCCGCCGGCCCGTCACCGCCGGGGCGGCGTGTCGCCGGGCGGTGCCTTCCTGGGGCCCGGCCAGAACGGTGGCCGCCGCGGCGGCGCCGGGCGTTGCGTACGCCCTGGGCCAGGCGATTCCGTGCCACCGCATCGGGGTGACGCTCACGCCAGTCCCGCCAATACTGCGGATGCGATTGTGCCCAGGCGCGCTGGGCGGCCCGATCATTGGCACGATAATCCGGATCGCTGGCCCGCTTGGCCCGTTGCCAGTCACGCTTGCGCGCCCGCTGCATGCCGGCTGCGAACAGTAGGTCTGGGTCGGATTCTGGGGGCGCGGTCGAAACGGCTGGCCGCAGCAGCAACAGCAGGGCGCGTGGCTCATCTCTCCCACCAATCAGCAGAGTGCCTCGCGGTGGAAGTGGGCCCGGATACCCCAAGTCAGGTGGCTAGCGTGGGGACTTTTTCACTAGCGCAGACCCTTACGCCAAAGGAAGCGGGTCTGAATTCTTAGCAGAGGGTGGGTCAGGGCGAGCGCGCATAACTCACGCCCCAAACAGGATCTTAGCGCGGTAATCATCGTCCCATGCGGCCTTGCGTCGTTTCTGCGCCAGCCGCAACTTCGTGGGCTCGCGTTCG
>JAGVUH010000449.1:4692-5373 GCA_019136395.1 Gammaproteobacteria bacterium | reverse complement strand
AGCGTAATCTTTCGGCTTGTTCCAAGCTAAAAGCGGGATCACTGTTTTGTCGGGCGATGATTTCCTGAGTTTCTTTTACTTTAATTCTCGCTTCTTCATTTCCGTAGACCAACGCAGAATTATACAGCGAAAGTGCTTGTTCAAGATTAATGTCTCTGCCCAATCCGTGTCTCACTATATTACCTAGCCTGATGAAACAGTCCCCCTTGTCTTTGTTCCTTGTATAAATACTACTGGCCATAAGATAAGAGTTATATGCCTTTTCATAATCGACTTCGGTTCCAACCCCTTTTGAGTAAAAATTTCCTAAGTTAAAATATCCATTGGGCTCATTGTTCTTAGCTGCTAAGGATGCCCAAAAGTACGCTCTTGCAGGGTTTCTTATTACCTCATTATTGCTTGCATAAATGCAGCTCAAATTTACTTGCGCTGCGAGAGACCCTTTGTTTGCTAAATTTTCAAATATCTCGATTCCCCGCTTGATATTCTCAACAGTCTCTCCATCCACTGTTAATTTATTTGCAATATTAAACAGCTCAGCGTCGTTAGGTTGATTTTGATTTTTTGGTGCTGCTTGATGACTTGTATAGTTAGTTTGCTGCGTATTGTTGGCCTTAGCCTTTTCCTTCGGCCTAATTATATTGGCTAATATATGTAACTGGTCAGCTATCCAAGATCTGT
>JAGVUH010000449.1:0-4670 GCA_019136395.1 Gammaproteobacteria bacterium | reverse complement strand
CTCTTTAGGGTTTTTTTCTTTACAATCGGAAGAATCGCTATGCTTACAACAGCTAAATAAACATAATAAAAAGGGCTTTCACTAACTTTACCAGTACTATAACCTAATACATCCCCCACAATCATATATAAAATTACGCTTAAAAGTAGCAACCCAAAAAACCACATTGAGCCAACAATGATTAAGTCCAAGGCATACCAAATCTGGTACAACAACATGCTAAAAACTACAAATAATATTCTAAATAATCCGACCATAAACCTAAATATTGCGCTCATTATTAAACCTTTTATTATTCGTATCTGATTATGGATATAACCGTATAAGTCTTCTTGCGTTTTGAAAAATTAATTTTGGTTAAGAGATCAAAAAGCTATAAAGTTATTTTTATTTTCCATGGAACAGTTCTTTTAAAATAAAGAAGTAAATCACCCCTTTCTGGGTATCATATCCCGTGGTATCTAACCCGACAACCCGCCAGCATGGGGTATGGCTCGACCTTCCCCACACGCGGCTGGTGATCCCGTCCTGGTTGCAATTGGCCAGACGATTCGTACGGTGCGCGCGGAAGAAGGTTTCTCGCAGGAGAGCCTGGCCCACGAGGCCGGTGTCGATCGCAGCTATATGGGTGGCATCGAACGGGGCGAGCACAACCTGACGGTAATTAGCCTGATGCGCATTTGCCGCTGCCTGCGCATCAGCGCCAGCGATCTCCTGCGACGGGCCGGGCTGTAGCATCGCCCTTATTTGCTCAGAACTGGCCTTCCCGAACCTTCGCGCTGTGATTCAGGTTAATAACCCGATCGGGTACCACGCTCTTGTTGTCCGGCAGCATGCCCCCTTTCTTGATGTACGTGGCGGCAACGCTATCCAGTCCCGCGAGCTTGGCAGCACCGGGAACCGCGTGATTCCGCTCGTCGTAGTACTCGAACCAGGGCATCTTGGCCTGGGCGTAGTCCTCGGCGGTCAACGGAGGATGAGGGGGCGCCTGGCCGGTGATCCCCGCATAGGTCCGGCTATCGACCAGGTGGACGAAACAGCGCGAGCCGGCTGACTGGTCCCAGGCAGCGAGGCCATAGGGATCGCGCTCGATCTGCTGGCGCATGAGGCCGCCCGGCGACAAGGCCATTTCCGTAGCTTGTTCTGGCTTAATTTTTATAAATGCCCCAGGCACATAGGAGTAACTGACTTCGAGATCTCTGGCGGCCTTACGCTGGGCTTCCAGCTCCTCAAATCGCTCGCATTTCATCGGGTAAACGACCAGTTGCAAGCCACCATGCACTGCCGCCCCCGTGAGTTGCTCCTCGGCGGAGAAGCCGGCGCCCAAGGGCATGGCCACGAATTGGCGGATCAGGCCCTGACCGACGGCATAACCATCCAGCCAACGCTGGCTGGTGATGACCAGATAATCCTGGGGCGCGGCGATCAGGCCATTACCCCAGGGCTCGCCCGAGACGGCGTTAATTTTGCCCGTCGCCACCTTGACGGCGCAGGGATAGTCGTCGAAGAAATTAAAGCTCAAATCAACCCATAGCGCCTCGGACTGGTACATGGGCAGGAAGACGCCGCCATGTTGTTCCCAACTCGGCGGGAGCCGTGGGTAGTAGTCATCGACGTGATGGAGGGGAAAGCGCCCCAGCCCGGCCGGCAGGGGGTAGGACTGGTTATCGTCCGGGATGCGCAGGGTGCGCTGGAAGCTGATCTGGCAGCTTGCTCGTGGATGGACCTCGGGAAAACGAAATACCAGGGTGTGGTCGCGCAACTCGATCATGGTTTGTCCTTCTTCTCATTGTTGTTACCAATCCCCATCCCGGACCACGCGCACCACCCGCAGGAGGGCGTCGTCCGGCAAATCTTTCAGTTGCCGAATCAGATCCGCGAACAGCCGGGGCCGGGCACGGATGATGGCTTGCAGGTCCTTCGAGACTTTGCCGGCCATGGCCAGCAACACGTCCGGATCTTCGTTCAACTCCGCCGCCAACAGGCGGATCTTATCCTCGGCGGGGGGGGCGAATTCCCCGTGCTCGATCTTGCTTAAATAACTGGGTTCGATGCCGACGCGGGCCGCCACCTGGCGCAAGGTGTAGTGCCGGTTGCCCACCCGCAGGGCCTCGCGTTTTTCTTTGACGTAATCAGCAAACATGGTTGTAGAGTATAGGTTCAACAAACCGGCTTGCAAAGTCCACAGGTAATAAACCCACTGGTAGTAGCGGGGAGGTTGCTACGGCATCTAAGGCGGCGGCTACTATGAACACTTGGCCATCGGCAACCCATGTGCCGCTTGATCGGGTAGTACTTAATGTCTGAATAAGTACCAGGTTCAACTCCAGACTGTCTAAGGTGAAACCCGGTCTAGTGGATAGGAGCAAACGCGCGTCAGTTATGCAAGATTGCGCCTAAGAGGACTATGCCCCCGATGAAATAGAACCAAATGACCGCGCCTAAGGCGATTTTTTCGTCAGCAGGATAAAGCCAGGCGATAAACACCCACAATAGCCCGGTAATGATCCCCTTGACAAGAATGTCGAAGATCGCGTCATCCACAGAAAAAGACTCGAAGAAAGAACGTCATGCAGACGTGTCTTCGGGCCATAGATCAGGATAACCCTGTTATCGTTATCATTTATGGCACTGTGGCGCTTGAACTCTCCAGGGCCATGTTGATGTCCGCTCATGTTGAGCATAGATGCTCTGCCCCTTTTTCCCAACCCCCACCTTTGTCATACAAACAGATGAGTATTTCTCTCCACACCCAGCAATAGCCGCCTTATGCGCTGCGGCAAAATCCCTCACCCCGGTCGCGCCAGCTACTCATCCCCCTTTCGCCAGGAGGCGGGGGGCGTTCGGATGTACCCCTGGCCCCCTAAGGAGGTAGGAGTCCCAAGCCATCAGGGACCCTGATGGACCTGAGACTCGTGGTGACCAACGCAGTCCACCAACCCCGCCCCTCCCCGCCTCAGGCTACCCAAGTCTTGCCGTTCATGGTGACGGCATATATGCTCTCACCATGATCCCGATCGTGATCGACACCAACGTCTTTGTCGCCGCCTTGCGCTCCGCGGGTGGGGCCTCGCGAGCCATCCTCCGGGGCGCCCTGGTGGGGCGTTACGAACCGCTCTTTGGCAATGCGCTCTGGTTGGAGTACCAGGATCTGCTCAACCGTCCGGTCTGGGGTGACCAGACGACTGCCACGGAGCGGTTGCAGGTGCTAGCCGCCCTCGCCAGCCGCGCCCGGTGGGTCAGGATCTATTACGCCTGGCGACCCAACCTGCCCGATGAGGGGGACAACCACCTGATCGAACTCGCGATCGCCGGGGGCGCCACGGCCATCGTCACCCACAACGTTGGGGATCTGCGTGGGGGCGAACTTCGCCTGGGTCGCCTCGGTATCCTCACCCCCGCGCAACTTCTCCAGGAGTACCCATGAGCACCCTGACCATCCGCCTGCCGGACGATACCGCCGCCCGGCTCAAGACCCTGGCCCGCAGCCGTGGGCTGAGCATGAACAAGCTGATCGAGGAATTGACCGCCCAGGCCCTGACCGCCTGGGACACGGAAAACCACTTCCGCGCACTGGCCGCCACGGGTGATGTCCAGCAAGCGTTGGCCATCCTCGACCGCCTGGATGCCCAATACATCCAGCCCAACACCTAAGCTGGCCTCCCAGCCCCCTCGTCGCCAGGTCGCGTGCAAACAACGCACGCCACCTGGCTCGTCGACCATATCGCTATCTGCTCCGCCGGATGCCAGCCCGCGCTATCGCGCCGGCTCAAGCGAACTCAGCGCCCTCGCCTAACCAGGCCACCCCTCGACCTCTCCGCCAGGGGTTGTAACCCCCACCGCCCCGTAGTCGCCAGGTCGCGTGCCCACCCCGCACGCCACCTGGCTCTGCTGCGCCCACTCCGTCATCAGCGCCTGATGAAGACCGGCCCCGCTGTCGCGGCGCCGGAGGGGGACCTCGCCCCACCCCCCAGCACAAAGGGCGCCCTGAGGCGCCCTTCCCTTCTCACCCGACCGCCGCCGGGGACCAAGCCCCCGCGCGGCCGCGCGGCCGTTCCCCCGCGCCTCACTTCACCTGCGGCGCCAGTTCCCTTGCTGGCGTTGCCGGCGGTGCCAAACGCCTCGTAGCGCGCCACGCAGATGTCCTTCATCGCCTTGGTCGCGGCGATGAAGTACTTGCGCGGGTCGAACTCCTTGGTGTTCTCGGCCAGGAACTTGCGGATCGCCCCGGTGCTGGCCATGCGCAGGTCGGTGTCGATGTTGACCTTGCGCACACCGTGCTTGATGCCCTCGGCGATCTCCTCGACCGGGACGCCATAGGTCTCGCCCATGTTCCCGCCATAGTCGTTGATGATCTTCAGCCACTCCTGGGGCACCGAGGACGAGCCGTGCATCACCAGGTGGGTGGTGGGGATGCGGGCGTGGATCTCCTTCACGCGCTCGATGGCCAGGATGTCGCCGGTGGGCGGGCGGGTGAACTTGTAGGCGCCGTGGGAGGTGCCGATGGCGATGGCCAGGGCGTCGACCCCGGTCTTTTTCACAAAGTCGGCGGCCTCCTCGGGGTCGGTGAGCAACTGGCTGTGGTCGAGGGTGCCCTCGGCGCCGATGCCGTCCTCCTCGCCGGCCTGGCCGGTCTCCAGGGAGCCCAGGCAGCCCAGCTCGCCCTCGAC
>JAGVUH010000608.1 GCA_019136395.1 Gammaproteobacteria bacterium | reverse complement strand
TCCCTCGGTTACCGGCGGGGTGGAAAGGACCGGATAAAGTCTCGCGCCCGCCCCAGGTCCGCCGCCGTGTCCACCCCGGGACCGGGGATCTCAGCGGCGATATCGACCTGGATGGCCTCCCCCTGCCAGAGAACCCGCAACTGCTCCAGGGATTCCGCCCGTTCCGGCGGCGCCGGTGGCCAGGTGACGTAACGCTGGAGAAATTCCGCCCGATAGGCGTAGAGCCCGATATGCCGCAGGTAAGTCACCCCCGGCGGCAGGCAGGGCTGGCCACCTGCGAAGGCCTCGCGATGCCAGGGGATGGGGGCGCGGGAGAAGTAGAGGGCCCGTCCTCGGGCATCGGTCACGACCTTGACCACCTGGGGGTTGAAGAGGGTCTCGGCGGTGGTGATCGGATAGGCCAGGGTGGCCATGCCCACCCCCGGGTGAGCGGCGAGGCTGGCGGCCACCTGATCGACCAGGGCCGGCGGCATGCAGGGCTCGTCACCCTGGAGGTTCACCACCAGGGTCTCGCCGGGCCAGCCCAGGAGGCGAATGACCTCCGCCAGCCGGTCGCTGCCGCTGGGATGATCGGCGCGGGTCATGACGACGGGCGCCCCAAAGCCACGACAGGCGGCGGCGATGCGCTCGTCGTCGGTGGCGACCAGGATCTCCGTGGCCCCCGTCCGGCTGGCCTGTTCGCAGACCCACTGGATCAGCGGCTTGCCCTCGATGGTCAATAAGGGCTTACCCGGCAGGCGGGTGGCGCCGTAGCGCGCCGGAATGATGATGCGGAAATTCGTGCTAGGGGGCGCCATGGGACCCCGACGCCGACAAATGGCTGGCCGGAAACGAAAACTCGCCAACGGATCCCAAGCCGATCATGACCGTGACCAGGACTTTCAACCCCTGAGAGGGCTTAGCATCGACCCGGCCCCTTGGGCCTGCCCCGCTCACGCCTTGGGCACCTCCTCGTCCGGCGGCAGGACCCGCGCCTCTTCCTCCAGCATCACCGGGATGTCGTCGCGGATCGGGTAGGCCAGGCGATCCGCCCGGCAGATCAGCTCGGCGGCGGCCTTGTCATAGTACAGGGGGCCCTTGCACAGGGGGCAGACGAGGATCTCGAGGAGTTTCTTATCCATGGCTCAGCGCGGAAATGGCTTGGGACAGTTGACGTTCGAAGGCCTCGCTGGGAACCGCCGCCACCGGCAGATACCAGTGGTTGTCCCCAGCGAAGGTCAGGCACTTGACCGCGTCCTTTTCGGTCATGATCAGGGGCCCCGGCGGCCAGGCGGCGGCCTCGGCGGCGGTATAGGCATGATGATCCGGATAGGGGCGCGCGTCCACAAAGAGCCCGGCCTGGCGGAGCAGGGCAAAAAAGCGCTCGGGATTACCGATCCCGGCGATGGCCGTCACCCGCCGCCCCTTGAGGCTGCTCAAGGGCTGGGTGCGCGGGGGAAGGCGCAGGCTCACCAGGTCCCCCGCCCGCAGGGTCACAGGCTCGGCCCCCAGGCACGGGCCCCCGGTACAGACCCGCAGGGGGATCTCCCGCGCCCGGGCGCGGGGTTCGCGCAGGGGCCCGGCGGGCAGGCAGAAGCCATTGCCAAAGCCGCGCTCGCCGTCGATGACCAGGATCTCAAGATCGCGCTGGAGCCGGTGGTGCTGAAGGCCATCGTCACTGACCAAAATATCGCAGGCATTGCCCGCCAGCAGCAGCCGGCCCGCCGCGACCCGGTCCGGACCCGCCACCACCGGCACCCCAGCCTTGCGCGCCAGCAGCACCGCCTCGTCCCCCACCAGCCTGGGATCGCTGATGGCCTGCACCGCCTGGGGCCAGTCCCGGGCCTGGCCGCCGTAGCCGCGCAGGATGATCCCCGGCCGCCAGCCCTGGCCCCGCAGCCAGTCCACCAGCCACAGCACCAGGGGGGTCTTGCCGGTGCCACCGACGCTGAGATTGCCGACCACGATCACCGGCACCGTCAGCCGCTCGCTGGCCAGCCAGCCCTGGGCATAGGCCCGACGCCGCGCCATGACCACCAACCGGTAGAGGCCGGCCAGGGGCACCAGGAGCCAGGCCAGCCAGGAAAGCCGGTGACCGCCGTACCACAGGTCTGTGATCGTCATGGGTGGCACTCAGGGCCATCCCGAGGCCTCAGGCTCAAGGCGAGGTCTCCGCCTGGGCCGCGTTGAACCGCATGCTCAAGGCGAGATCTCCGCCGGTGCCGTGTAGAACTGCATGCTGAAGGCGAGATCTCCGTCAGTGCCTCGGTGAACAGCAGGCTCAAGGCGAGGTCTCCGCCGGGGCCTCGTTGAACTGCATGCGATGCAACCGGGCGTAATGGCCATCCCGGGCCAGCAGCTCGGCGTGGGTGCCGATCTCGACCATCCGCCCCCGGTCCAGGACCAGGATGCGGTTCGCCCGCTCGATGGTCGAGAGCCGATGGGCGATGACCAGGGTGGTGCGGTTGGTCATCAGTTGCTCCAGGGCCGCCTGGATGTGGCGCTCCGCCTCGCTGTCCAGGGCCGAGGTCGCCTCGTCGAGGATGAGGATCGGGGCGTCCTTGAGCATGGCGCGGGCGATGGCCAGGCGCTGGCGCTGGCCGCCGGAGAGCAGCACCCCGCGGTCGCCGATCAGGGTGTCGAAGCCCTGGGGTAGGTCGCGGATAAAGTCCAGGGCATGGGCCGCCTCCGCCACCGCCTCCAGGGTCGCCTCGTCCAGTTCACCCGGATAGCCGTAGGCGATGTTGTTGCGGATGGTGTCGTTGAACAGCACCACGTCCTGGGTCACCAGGGAGATCTGGGCGCGCAGGCTGGCCAGGGTCAGGTCCCGGCTGGAAATGCCGTCGATCAGGATGTCCCCGGCCTGAGGGTCATAGAAGCGCGGCAGCAGGTTGGCGAGGGTGGACTTGCCGCTCCCCGAGCGCCCGACCAGGGCCAGGGTCTCCCCGGGCTCGATGACCAGGCTCAGGTCCTGGAGCACCGGCCCCTTGTCGGGGTCGTAGACATGGGTCAGGTCGCGGATCTCCACCCGCCCCTGGGCGCGCGCCAGGGTGCGGGTCCCGACATCGACCTCGGTCGGCGAGTCGATCAGCTCGAAGAGGCTGTCGGCGGCGATGATGCCCCGCTGCAACTGCTTGTTGATGGAGGTCAGGCTCTTGATCGGCTGCAGCAGCAGGCCCATCGCCAGAATGAAGGACATGAAGGTGCCGACCGAGATGTCCTCGCGCAGCCCCTGGAGGGTGGAGAGGTAGATGATGACGGCGATGGCGATGGCCGCCACCAGTTGCACCAAGGGCACGCTGATGGCATTGGTGGCCACCATCTTCATCTGCAGGGAGCGGGTCTTCTCGTTGACGAAGGTGAAGCGCTCCAGGGCGCGGGCCTGACCGCCGAAGGCCTTGACCACCCGCTGGCCGTCGATGGCCTCCTGGGCGACGTGGGTGAGCTCCCCGACCCGGTCCTGGATGCGCTTGGAATGGCGGCGGAAGAGCCGGCTTGCGTAGCGGATGGCAATCCCCATGGCCGGCCCCACCAGCAGGAAGATGGCGGACAGCATGACGTTGACGTAGAGCATGTAGGCCACCAGCCCGATGACGGTGATGCCGTCCCGGATCAGGGTGGTGACGGCGCTGGTGGCGGCATCCGCCACGTTCTCCACGTTGTAGGTCAGCTTGGCTAGGAGCTGACCGGTGGTCTGACCGTCGAAGTAGCGGGCCGGGGAACGCAGCAGATGATCGAACATCTCCCGGCGCAGGTCGGTCACCACCCGCTGACCCACCCATTGCAGGCAATAGGTGTTGATGAAGCCAGCGATGCCCCGCACCAGAAAGATCCCCATCAGGATCAGGGGCATGGACTGGACCACGCTGATGTCCCGGTCGATGAAGGTCCCGTCCAGCAGGGGCTTCATCATGGCGGCGAAGAGGGGCTCGGTGAGGGCGTAGATCACCATGCCGACGGCGGAGACGGCGAACATGCGCCAGTAGGGCTTGGCGTAGCCGATCAGGCGCAGGTAGATGGTTCGCGCCGAACCGGAGGCCAGGGCTTCGAAATGACTCATGGCGGGTCCTGGGAGTGGCTGGCGGCGAAGGACAGGCGCGTCAGCCCCAGGCGGCTGGCCACGTCCATGGCCGTCATCACCGCCTGGTGGGGGGTGCGGGCATCGGCCTTGAGGACCAGGGGCAAATCCCCGGGCGCGGGGATCGCCGCCCCCGACGCCGCGGATCCCCGGTCGCCACCCGGGAATTGGCCAGGTTGTCCCGGGTTGCCGCCAAGCCCCGCCGGCTCCCGCGGGTCCCCGGCGGTGGATCCCTGAGCTTGCCCCGCCGTCACCGCGGAACCGCGGCTGAGCAATTCCACCATGGCCGCCGCCAGGGCCTTGCTCAGGGTCGCTGGTTGCCGATCGGCCACCTGGAGATCGTTGACATAGTAAGAGCCCTCAGCGTCGATAGTGAGGATCAGGGGTTGGGACTCCGCCGCCGCCTCCCCGGCGGACTCCGGGAGCTGGATCTTGATGCCGACCTCGTCCCGGAAGGTGGTGGTGACCATGAAGAAGATCAGCAACAGGAAGACGACATCGATCAATGGCGCCAGGTTGATGTCCGGCGGCTCGGGGCGCTGGGGACGCAGGTTCACGCCAGGCCCTCCGGCAGGGCCTCGCGCTCGCCCTTGATGACCTCCACCAGATTCAGGGCCTCTTCCTCCATGGCCAGGGCGTAGCGGCTTACCAACCCATTGAAGTAACGATGGAACATCAGGCTGGGGATGGCCACCGTCAGGCCAGCGGCGGTGGTGATCAGGGCCTCGGAGATGCCGCCGGCGAGGACGCCAGGGTTGCCGACCCCGGCGTCGATGATGACGGTGAAGATATCGATCATGCCGAAGACCGTGCCGAGCAGGCCCAGCAAGGGGGAAACGGCGGCGATGGTGCCCAGGGTGTTCAGGTTACGTTCCAGGTCCGCCACTACCTGCCGTCCCACGTCGTTGAGGGCCTCCTTCATCACCTCCCGGCTGTGCTGGCGGTTGATCAGCCCGGCGCTGAGCAGCCGCCCCAGGGGCGAACTCTGGGCAAGGGCTTGGATGCGCTCCGGGGTCAGGGCCTGATCCCGCTGCCACTGCCAGACCTGGGCCATGAGACCGGCGGGCATGACCCGGCGGCGGCGCAGGCTCCAGAGACGTTCCAGGACGATGGCCATGGCCACCACCGAACAGGCCAGGATGGGCCACATCAGCCAGCCGCCGGCCTTCATCAACTCCAGCACCGCAGTCTCACCTCCCGACCCGATTTCAGGCCCGACATGATACCCGAAGCGTGCCGGCGGCACTCATCCCCAGCGTGGCGCGGTCCGGGATCAGGCAATGCGGCATCATCGTTCAGGCTGGGGATCATGGCCCCCGGGTGCGCCCCTGGGTCGGGACCAGAGCCGCCGGTGCTGGGGGCGATAGAGGTCGGGCCCCCGCAGGCCCGCGGGGGTCAGGATAAAGCCGATGGCGCCGGTCTCCGCCGTGTTCAGCTCCGCCGCCCCGCTGGCGGCCACCCGCTCCCGGACCACCGTGGCGGGGAAACCGTAGCGGTTGGCGAAGCCACTGGAATAGAGCACCCACTGGGGCCGCGCCACCCGCAGCAATTCCCGGCTGGTGGAGGTATTGCTGCCATGGTGGCCAGCCACCAGCAGACTAGCGGTCAGGGGCCGGTCTTGGACCAGCCTGCGCTCCCCCGCCTGACCCAGGTCCCCTGTCAACAACAGGCTGGCCCCCGGGGTGGCCACTCGCAGGACGCAGGAGGCATCGTTCCCCTCCAACCCCGCCGTGGCGGGGTATAGGACCGCGAACTCGACGCCATCCCAGGTCCAGCCCTGGCCCGCGCGGCAGGCCTCGGGCCGGAGACCTACCTTCCCGACCGCCCCCTCGACGTCTGGGGCCTCGGGCCGGAAACCCACCTTCCCGACCGCCGTCAGGACGTCCGGGGCCTCGGGCTCCCCGGTCAGGAGTCGGTCGATGGGCACCTCCGCCGCCAGGCTGGCCAGGCCACCGGCGTGGTCCTGATCCGCATGGCTCAGGATCAGGGTGTCGATCCGGTCGACGCCGATCTCCCGCAGGTAGGGCGCCACCACCGCCTCACCGGTATTGAAGCCGCCGGCGAAGGCCGGTCCCGTATCGAAGACCAGCAGGTGCCGGGAGGTGCGGACCACGGCGGCCAAGCCTTGGCCCACGTCGAGGAGTTGGAACCAGGCCTCCCCCGGCCCGGGCGCTGGGGGCCGCAGCACGACCAGGGGCAGGAGCAGGGGCAGGCCGAGCCAGCGCCCGGGCAAGCCCCGGGGGGCGAGCAGCAGCAGGGCGCCGCCGAAGGCGGCCACCCAGGCCCAGGTGGGGCGCGCCCCGAGGGACACCGCCGCCCACGGCCAGACCGCCAGGGCCGTCAGCCCCTCCAGCAGCCAGGCCATCAGGACGGCGGTCCAGATCCAGGGCAGTTCCAGCCCCGGCACCAGGGCGAGGAGGGCCGTGATCAGCACCAGGGGCAACAGCACCAGGCTGAAAAGGGGGACCGCCACCAGATTGACCGCCGGGGAGATCAGGGAGGCCCGGCCGAAGAGCAGCAAGAGCAGGGGCAGCAGGCCCACGGCGACCACCCACTGCGCCCGACCCCAGCGGCCCCAGAGATCCGCCGCCGGGAGGCGGTTGCCCAGCCCAAGAATCAGGGCGGCTACCGCCCCAAAGGACAGCCAGAGGCCATAGCTCAAGACCCCCACCGGGTCCAGCAGCAGGACCCCGGCCAGGGCCACGGCGAGCCCGGTCCAGAGGCGGGGCGTCCGTCCCCAGAGCACGGCGGCCATGATCATCGCCAGCATGATCAGGGCCCGCTGCGTGGAGATGGCGAAACCCGCCAGGGCGCTATAGAGCAGCGCCGCGGCCAGTCCGCCCAGGGCCCCGGCCCGGGGCGCCGCCAGCCGCAGGACTAGGCTTGGTCGTCGCGACCAGGCCCAGCGGAGGAGAAAGAAGGCACTCGCCGCGACCAGGCCCACATGCAGCCCAGAGATGGCCACCAGGTGATTCACCCCGGTGCGGGTCAGCAGGGTCCACTGTTCCGTCGGGATCGCCGCACGCTCGCCCAGGACCAGGGCCAGCATCACCCCCCGGGCCGGGGAGTCCGCAATCAGTCCCCCCAGGCGCTCCCCCAGATGCTGGCGCCAGCGATCGAGGGCGAAGGGCCCCGGTCCCGGCGCCAGCAGCCCCAGGTCCCCCTCCTCCCGGACATAGCCGGTGGCGAGGAGGCCCTGCTGGAACAGCCAGCGTTCGTAATCGAACCCACCCGGATTGGCAAAGCCGTGGGGCGGTTTGAGCCTTACCCCCAGGGCCCGCCGCTCCCCCACTTGCAGGGCCGGCGCCCCGCGCCAGGAGAGGCGCACCGGCCCACGGAAGGCCAGCCGCTCCTCCCCCCGCCAGGCCTGTTCGACCAGGAAGCGAAAACGGGTGGTCCCCGGCTTGACCTCCGGCAGGGAGGCCACCCGCCCCTCCAGGCGCAAGTCGGCGCTCGTCAGCTCGACGGGAAAGGCCTGGACCAGGCGCTCCTCGACCGCCAGATACGCCCAGAGCGCCCCGAGCACCAGCAGACAGGGCAGCCGCGCCGGTGGCCAGTGACTGGCCAGCCAGCCCAGGGCCGCCGCCGGTAGGGCCAGGGCCCACCCCGGGGGCAGTTCGGGGAAGGTGAAGAAGAGTCCGACGCCCAGGCTGAAGGCCAAGGCCCCGAGCAAGAGTCCCGAGCCATCGGCCCTTTCCAACTGCGCCTTCATCCGCGGGGGTCTCAGGCTGTCCATGGGCAGGGCCCGGTCACACCGATCGCCATCGGCCTTGGGATCGATCCCAAAGGGCATCCCGTTCCGCTCGCCATCGGACAGCGGTCGAACCCGAAGAGCCTCCCGTTCCCATCGCCCTTGGCCAGGGGTCTTTCCAGAACGCCCTACCGTTCCTTAAATGCGGGGGCCAGTCACGCCCGGCCCCCATGCCACCGCCTGGCCACCGCCTCCGGCGTCATAAGCTGGACTTGAGAGGTTATAAAAAATTTTTGGGCAAATGTCGGATTTGGACGGATCTCGACGGATTTCATGTCTGTTATTGATCAAGGGGTTTGCGCATACTGAAGGCTAATCGAGCCGCCCCGGGAAGACAACGCCCCGTCCTCCCGAGACCCACCGCCTGGCTCCGGTGTCCGGTTTCTGCAACGCTGAAGACAGGGATTTCCCTCGCGGAGTCGACACGGAAACCGTGGCTCTCAGGAGACCGGACACCCGAGCCAGGCCTGGCGACTCCCGAGCGACCAACCACCGTGCCTGGGCCGAGATCCGGTCGCTCTCGGGGTACCTCCAGCCGCGCAACCTGTCATCCCCATGGTCACGAAGAGCCGCCCTCGATTCCTCACCCTTACCGCCTAACCCTCCACCGCCTCGTGGCCCGGTCCCACATGAGCCCTTACGCCTTTCTTCTGCATCACGACAGCTTCCGACGCTTGCAGGACTATCGCGTCCAACTCACCGTCCAGGGCCTGGCGACGGCCGGGGGCCGGCTGCGGGCCGCGCTCCATGGCCAGGACCTGGGCACGCTGGATGACGAGGCCTTTCTGGAGCACCTAATCAATACCAAATCCCCGCGGATCTTCGCCGAGAGCGCGGTCCATGGCGACGGGCGGGACTGGAATCTCACCGAGCTGGGCCTGCTCGGCGACCTGGGTCTCGCCGTCCCGGTACGCATCTTCGACGATGGCCGCCATGGTATCCCCCAGGTCCACGAGGAACCCCTGAGCGGGACCTTGCTCTTCACCCCCGGGGCCCTCCTGCGCAATAACCAGGGCGGGGTCGCCGGCGACTGGGCCACGGTGACCCAGGGGGGGCGCATCGACTCGGCGGGCTATCGCAACCTCTACGAACGCCGCCTGTTGCCACTCTTGCTCCACATCGACACCCAGGCCGCCGCGACCGGCCGCCGGGCCTTGGTGACCCTGCCGGGCCTGGGCTGCGGCCAGTTTGCCGGGCCCTTCCAGGGCTCCATGGGCCTGCATCTCAAGGATGCCCTGCTGACCCTCCTCGGCCGGCACGCCGCGCGCCTGCGGCAGATCCGCGTCATCCATTTCGACCCCTTCGACGAGTGCGCCAACGAACGCCACGACTTCGATGGCCTCTCCTTGCGGGTCCGGCCCCTCACCCAGGGCAACCATCACCGGCCACAACTCTGCCAGCCCCAGGCCTACGCCGAGGAGGGCGAGGACTTCAGCGCGCTCGATCTCCACAGCCTGGTGGCCTGGGACCCGGTGTCCTGGCCGGGCAATGACTTCTGGGGCGGGGCCCGGGCCACCGATGATGGCGTCAAGGCGGCGGCGACCGATGTCATGCGCGCCCTGACCGGCATCGAGGGTCAATATGACCCCCGGACGCATGGCTACCAGCCCCCCGCGCCTTACCAAACCTGGGAACAGGTAGTTCGCTCCTTCCGGCTGCGGCTGCGGCTCGCCGGCAAGCTGCGCGTCCTGAGTTGAGGGGTTATAGAATTCCGCCCTTGCGCCTCCACCCGCCCCTCTCCACACCTCCCATGACCATTCATCCCTGGACCGCTCGCTTCCGGGATCCCGCGACCGAGGCGGCATTCAGCACCACTCAACTCGAGGAGCGCCTGCGGCGACTGAGTTTCCTCGCCTGGAGCTTGCTCGCCCTGATTGGCGGTCATCTCCTCGCCGAGGCCTGGGGCGGCATCACCCCCTTGAGCCGGCAGGCGGGCCTCGGACTGCAACTCCAGTTGCTGATGTTCATCTTCTGCGGCGCCTATCTGCTCTACCTGCACTCGTGGGCCACCCAGGCCCGGATCCTCGTCCTGGCGCTCCTCCTGGTCGCCATGATCATCCTGGCCCTGACCCCGCTCATCGCCACCGATCACCACTATGAATTCGGCGCGCCCCTGGTCTTCATCTGCGGCACCCTCCTTTGTTATGTCTACCTGCCCCTGGACCTGATCCCGCGCACCCTGCTCTGCCTGATCGCCAGCCTAACGTTATGGGGAAGCTGGATCTTTTTTCGTCACCCGTCCCCCCCGGAAGCGGATTTGATCCATGCCACGCTCTGGCTCACCCTCATCCACCTGGTCGGCTTCAATACCGCCCGCATCCAGCAGTTCAAAAACCGTCGCCTCTTCTCCCAGGTGCGGGAACTGGAAGAGGCCCTGGGACGGGAACAGGAGGCGCGCAACCAGCAGATACGCTTTACCGAATTGATTGCCCATGAGTTTCGCAATCCTCTGGCGATCATCAAGAGCCAGGCCCAGGTGGGGCAGCGCGAGGCCAGCGCGCATTCCTTGACGGCGGACCAGGAGCGGGCCTTTCGGCGACAGCAAACCATCGAGCGCGCGGTTGACCGGCTGGAGACCCTCTTCGAGCAATGGGTGGCGGCGGACCGCCTCACCTGTGGCAAGCTCGATCCCCAGCTCGACCAACTGCCCCTCGCCCCCTGGCTGACCCACCTGACCGCGTCCGTCGGCGCGCAGGTGGGGCGGCGCCTGACGCTCGACATCCCGGAGCCGGTGGCCAGCGCACTGGTGCAAGGCGACGAGCGACTCCTGGGCTCGGCTGTCCTCAATCTGCTCGATAACGCGGTGAAATACTCCCCCCGCGCTGCCGCGATCCAGGTCCGGACGCTGCTGAGCGGCCAGGAGGTCGGCATCCAGATCCGTGATCAGGGGATCGGCATCGCCGAGCGGGATCAGGCCCGCATCTTCGACAAGTCGGTCCGGCTCAATCCGGAGGCCGGCATCTCCGGCATGGGGCTTGGCCTGCCCCTGGCCCGGCGCATCGCCCACCTGCATGGCGGTCGCATCGACGTAGCCAGCACCCTTGGCCAAGGCAGTACCTTCACCCTCTGGTTACCTCTCACCCCATGAACCCACCGCCCCCCTCCTCCCCCTTGCGTTCTCCGCCCTCCCCCGAGCCGCTGCGTTCTCCGTCCTCCCCTGACCCGCTGCGGGTCCTCATCGTCGAGGACGAGGAGGACCTCCGCCAGGCCATGATCGACTATCTGGAACTGGAGGGCTGGGACCTGAGCGGTGCCGGGGAGATCGCCGCCTGCCAGGGCTGGGTCCAGGATCCCCGCCACGGGGTGGTGGTGCTGGACCTGGGCCTGCCGGATGGCGATGGCCTCGCCGGGCTGGCGGGACGGCTCGATCGTCGTCGCCATGGGCTGGTCCTCGCCACGGCTCGGGGGCGCCTCCAGGATCGCGTCCGCGGTTATGAGGAGGGTGGCGACGCCTATCTGGTCAAGCCGGTGGATCTGCGCGAATTGGTCGCCGTCGTCCGGGGGATCGCCAGCCGCCTGGCCAGCCAGATGGCGGCGCCCTATCCTGGGGTCTGGACCCTGGGGGGCATCAAGTGGCGCCTGACCGCGCCCAATGGGGCCGAGTGCAAGCTGTCCAATTACGAGATCCGGCTGCTGCGCCTCTTCATCGACCAGCCCGGCCAAACCCTCGCCAAGGAGGAGGTGCTCCGCGCCATCGACCGGGAGGGCAAGGGTTACGACCCCCGCAACCTGGAGGTCCTGGTCCGGCGCCTGCGCAACAAATGTCAAGGGGAGATGGGGATGGAGCTACCCCTCCAGACCGTTCATAGCCTTGGCTATGCCTTCCTCGCCGAACTGCGGGTCACTTCCTGACTTGGGGCGGGTTTGCCCCTAGCGCCACTGCCGCCGCGATGGCGCTAGCCCCGATCCTCAAGCCGCCCGCAGCACCCCGTCATCGATGCGCAGCACCCGCTCCATGCGACCGGCGAGTTGGGGATCATGGGTGACGATGACGAAACTGGTGCCGATCTCGGCATTGAGGGCGAGCATCAGTTCATAGACCCGCTCCGCCGTATGGCGATCCAGGTTACCGGTGGGCTCGTCCGCCAGGACGCAGGCCGGACGGGTCACCAGGGCCCGGGCGATGGCGGCGCGCTGGCGCTCGCCCCCGGAGAGTTCGCCGGGTTTGTGCCGACCGCGATGGCCGAGGCCGACCTTGTCCAGCATCTCCGCGGCGCTGACCAGGGCTGTGGCCGGGGCGGTTCCCCCGATCAGCAGCGGCATGGCGACATTCTCCAGCGCGCTGAATTCCGGCAGCAGGTGGTGGAACTGATAGACGAAGCCGAGATGGCGATTGCGCAACCGGCCGCGCTCCGCCTCGGACAGGGCCATCACCTCCCGCTCCCGCCAGCGCACGGACCCGGTGGTCGCCCGATCCAGCCCCCCCAGGCAGTGCAGCAGGGTGCTCTTGCCGGAGCCCGAGGCCCCGATCACCGCCACCCGCTCCCCGGCCGCGATGACCAGGTCGATGCCCTTGAGGACCTCGACCTCCAGCGGCCCCTGGCGGAAGGTCTTCACCAGGCCGCGGGCCTCCAGAACGGCCCCGGCGGAGTTCAGGGCTGCCTCACTCATCACGCCGGGCCTCCCCCGATTTCGTCCGTGACAGGCGGCGGGCAGGGTAGTTGGAGAAGCTCGGGATCGCTTCATTCATAGCGCAGGGCCTCCGCCGGCTCGGTCCGCGACGCGCGCCAGGCGGGGTAGAGGGTGGCGAGCACGGACATGAGGAAGGCCCCCAAGCCCACGGCGATCACGTCGGCGGCATGGATATCCGAGGGCATGTTGCTGATGTAATAGATGTTCGGGTCCAGGAAGTGGATGCCGAACAAGTTCTCGATCCCGGCGACGATGGCCTCGACGTTGAGCGCGAGCAGGATGCCGCAGATGACCCCGAGCAGGGTCCCGGCGACGCCGATGGCCGTCCCCTGGACCATGAAGACGCCCATCACCCGTCCCGGCGACAGCCCCAGGGTGCGCAGGATGGCGATATCGGCCTGCTTGTCGGTCACCACCATCACCAGGGTCGAGACGATGTTGAAGGCCGCCACCGCCACGATCAGAAAGAGGATGATGCTCATCATCCGCTTTTCGGTGCTCAGGGCGGCGAAGAAGTTCTTGTGATGCTGGGTCCAGTCCACCACCCGGTAGACCCCACCCAAGTCCCTGGCGATCTCCCGCACCAGGCGGGGGGCGGCGAACATGTCCGTGAGCTTCAGCCGCAGCCCGGTGACGCTCTCCCCCAGGCTCATCAGCTTGGCCGCGTCCTGGAGGTTGATGAAACCCGCCCCGCGGTCATAATCCGACATGCCCACGGCGAAGATGCCGCTGACGGTGAAGGACTTGAGCCGCGGCATGACCCCGATGGGGGTGGCGCTGACCTGGGGCGTGACCACGGTCACCTTGTCCCCCGGCCCGACGCCCAGGACCGCCGCCAGTTCACGGCCCAGGACGATGTTAAAGGACCCGGGGGTCAGGGAATCCACCTCCCCCCGGTGCATGTCCTGGCGCAGTTCCGAAACCTGGTCTTCCTCCACCGGTTCGATGCCGCGGATCAGGGCGCCGCTGACCTCCCCGCCGTTGGCCAGCATGACCTGCATCTCGATGAAAGGCGCCGCCCCGACCACCGCCGGGTGGGCGCGCACCCGCGGGAGGAGTTCCCGCCAGTCCGCCATGTCGCCGGTGGGTTCGGACAGGGTGGCGTGAGAGGCCATGCCCAGGATGCGCTCCTGGATCTCCTTGTGGAAGCCGTTCATCACCGACAGCACCACGATCAGCGCCACGATGCCCAGCATGATCCCCAGCATGGAGATCAGGGAAATGAAGGAAATGAAGTGGTTACGGCGCTTAGCCCGCGTGTAGCGCAGGCCGATGAATAGGGGGAGGGGTCGGTACATGGGCTCATTAAACCACAATCCTGGCCACCGCGCCCCGTGCCGGTCGCGACGAAAATTCAGGGTGTTTCGACCCTCTCCATTACGCCTAAAAAAGCCGACGCACACTGACTGTAAGGCACAATCCTGGCCCCCCCCTACCGAGGACCGGACTCAGCGTAGTGGTAGCCGTATCCAGCCAGTCAACGCAAAAAAACGCCCGGATACTCTCCGGGCGCAGGTGGGGGATTGGCGGCGAGGCCGCGGATCAGACGATCTTGATCTCGACCTGCTCCCCGGTCTCCGGATCGCTCACATGGACCGCGCAGGCGATGCAGGGATCAAAGGAGTGGATGGTCCGCTGGATCTCGATCGGCTGCTTGGCGTTATGGATCTGATGGTTGTCCTGCAAGGCCGCCTCATAGGCCCCGGGGACGCCCTTGGGATCCCGCGGACCGGCGTTCCAGGTGGAGGGCACCACCGCCTGGTAGTTGGCGATCTTGCCATTCTCG
Source organism: Gammaproteobacteria bacterium (assembly GCA_019136395.1). Next base: position 8,855 of record JAGVUH010000608.1, on the reverse strand, counting down.
ATGACGATCCAGTGGCCCAGGGCGCCCCGGGGGGCCTCCATGTAGCCGGCGCCCTGACACTTCTTCGGCCAGCTTGCCGGGTCCCAGAGGCCCTCGTTGAAGGTCCGGGTATCCCCCGCCTTGATGTTGGCCACCAGGGCGTCGAACCAGGACTGCATCTGATCGGCGACGAGCTTGGACTCCAGGGTGCGGGCCGCGGTACGGCCCAGGGTGGAGAACAGGGCCCGCACCGGCACGTCCAGCTTGGTCAGGGTCATGTCCACCAGTTCCTTGGTCTGGGGATGAAGCGGCGACTGCGGGCTGGCATAGATCATGAGGACCCGCGCCAGGGGACCGACCTCGACCGAGTGGCCCTTCCAGCGCGGGGCCTTGAGCCAGGAGTAGCCGTCGTTGATATCGAGCTGCCGGTAAGGCGGCTTGACTCCACCGCGGCCGTCATAGTCCAGCTCGGTCTCCCCGACGTAGGGGTGCAAGCCCTTCTTGTTGTCCTCGACCCCGCGCCCGTATTTGTACCAGGAGTGGGCGATGTATTCCTCGATCTGATCCGGGGCATCCAGGTCCACCGGATGGATCTGGCTGAGGTCGCGGTTGAGGATCACGCCCGGGGGCACGAGGAAACTGGTGGGGTCGTCCATGCCCTTGGTCGGGAAGTCGCCATAGGTGAGGAAGTTGCCCAGGCCCTCGCCGCGGGCGCCCCAGTCCTTGTAGAAGCTGGCGATGGCCAGGGTGTCCGGCACATAGACTTGATCGACGAAGGCCCGCATCTGGTTGATGATGTTCTGGACCTGGGCGAGGCGCGCCGAGTTGATGGCCGAGTCCGAGTTGAGGTCGATGGGCGAGGGCACGCCGCCGACGACGAAGTTGGGGTGGGGGTTGCGGCCGCCGAAGACGGCATGCAGCCGCGCCACGTCCCGCTGCCAGGCCAGTGCCTCCAGATAGTGGGCCACCGCCATGAGGTTGGCCTCCGGCGGCAGCTTGTAGGCCGGATGGCCCCAGTAGCCGTTGGCGAAGATGCCGAGCTGACCGCTGTCCACCAGGCCCTTGACCCGCTTCTGCACGTCGCTGAAGTAGCCGGGTGAGGAGTTGGGCCAGTTGCTCAGGCTCTGGGCCAGGGCCGAGGTCGCCTTGGGGTCGGCGCTCAGGGCGCTGACCACGTCCACCCAGTCCAGGGCATGCAGGTGATAGAAGTGCATGACATGGTCGTGGATGTACTGGGCGCCGATCATCAGGTTGCGGATCAACTGGGCGTTGACCGGGATCGGATACTTGAGGGCGGCCTCCACGGCGCGCACCGAGGCGATGCCGTGGACCAGGGTGCAAACGCCACAGATGCGCTGGGCAAAGGCCCAGGCGTCGCGGGGGTCGCGCCCGCGCAGGATGATCTCCAGGCCGCGCACCATGGTGCCAGAGGAATAGGCCTGGGCGATGTTCTCGCCCTCCATCTGGGCCTCGATGCGCAGGTGGCCTTCGATCCGCGTGATGGGATCGACGACGATGCGTTCGGTCATTGTCTTGTGTCTCCGTAGGGGGCGGCGGAGCCCGGCTCCGCCGCCATGGTGCCAGGGCCGATCAGGGGCGCCGTGACGGCGCCCAGCCGGTGTCGGCCCGGACCCGGGTTATTTCTCTACCAGATGCTCGGCGATCATCTCGGTCAGGCCGACCACGGGGATGTCCATGTTGAACTCCTCCAGGCCCTCCTCGAGCTGGGTGCGGCAAGTGGCGCACATGGTCACCATGCGCTCCGGGGCGACCTCCTCGATCTGCGCCTTCTTGCGCTTGAAGGCGGTCATCTTGAGCTCCGCCGCGCGCTCGTTGCTGCTCACGCCGCCGCCGGCGCCGCAGCACCACTGGTAGCGCCCATGTTCCTTGAGATCGACGAAATTATCGGCCACCAGGTCCATGAGGTTGCGCTGCTGCTGGATGACGCCGCTCTTGCGTCCCAGGTTGCAGGGGTCGTGCATGGACAGCCGATCGTCCTCCTTGCCCTCGGTCTTGATCCGGCCGCTGGCGCGCAGCTCGTCCAGGACCTCGATGATGTGGAAGACGCGGAAGGGATAGGGCTTGCCGATGAGGTTGGGACCCTCCCAGCGCACCGCCGTGTAGGCATGACCGCACTCGGGGCTGATGACGTTCTTGACCTTGAGCTTGACCGCGGCGTCGTAGATCCGCTGCACCAGGACCCGGCCGATATCCTTGTTACCGATCTGAATACCGGCGTTGGTGGCCTCGAAGCAATCGGTGCTGAGGGTCCAGGTGACCCCGGCATGGTCGAAGATCTTGGTGATGGCCTCCAGGTACTCGGGGAAGTTGATGACCTCCATGGAGGACAGCATCACCAGATAATCCACCCCCTCCTGGTCGATGGGCACCGTCAGGCCGGAGCTGGACTCGACATGGTCGATCTGCACCTGGAGGGTCTTCCATTGCAGGCCCATGGGGCTGCCGGTGCGCACGGCGCGGCCCGCCGCCGTGATCAGGCCCTCGGGGACATGGCCGGAGGCGGCCATGCCCTCGCGGGTCTTGCGGATCATGTACTGGATGTCGTTGCCCACCGGACAGACCAGGGAGCAGCGGGCGCACATGGTGCAGGAGTCATAGAGTAGGGGCTCCCACTCCGCCAGCAGCTCGTCGGTGACCTTCTTGTTCAGACCAAAGAGACCCTTGAGCCGGCCAAAGAGGGTGAACTCCGCCTGCCAGACGCGACGCAGGGGCTCCAGCTTTTTGATCGGCGTGTACTGGGGGTCCCGGGTCTCTTGGTAGAAGAGACAGGCCTCGGCGCACAGGCCGCAGTGGACGCAACTGGAAAAGAAGGCGGCGACCGGGGCGTCGATCTCGGCGCGCAGGGCGGCGATGCCCCGTTGCAGTGAGAGCTCGCTCATGACTGGACTCCCTTGCGCCCGAAGATGGCGCCGTTATACCAGCGGGCAATGAAGGCCGTGAACATGTGGGTCAGCTTGGTGAAGGGCAGCACGATCAGGAAGATCTCCACGGACAGGATGTGGATGCCCAGGGCCAGCGGATAGGGGTTGATCAGGCGGTGATAGGCGACATAGCCGGTGAGCACCACCAGGAAGGTCACCGCCCAGGTCAGATAGTCCTCGAAATCGCTGAGATGCTTCTTCACCGGATGGGTGAGCCGATGCACCAAGGCGGCGACCAGGCCCGCCAGGGTCAGGGCGGAGATGGCGTCGATCACCGGGTTGGGCAGGCCAGGCCAGGCAATGCCGAACACGCTCTTGATCAGCTCGATGTGAGGGATGAAGAGGAACAGGACGATGATGAAGCCCAGGTGCCAAACCCAGCCGACCAGGACATCGAACCCGGAGCGCTTGAAGGTGCCCGGATCGGCGAAGGAACGGGTGAAGACGGTGCGCAGCCCCGGACCCCACTGGCCGGCGCGGGCCTCGGCGTAATTGGGCGCCCGGCCCAGCCAGAAGATCTCCACCAGGCGCGCCAGCATCCCCAGGGCGAAGATGGCCAGGGCCCAGTTGAACAGCGTGCCCTTGGTCCAAAGCAGAAATTCCATCGAGTCGCTCATAGCTTCTGCTCCAGTTGCTCGACGGTGACCGGCTCACGATCGGCCACCGCTTGTGATTTCCCGCGCTTGGCCAGGGCGGCCGCGGCGCCACCGATGACCACGCCGGCCGCCGCCGCCAGGCCCAGGGTCTGGGTGGAATCGACGGTGGGCACCGACAGGGCCTGGTAGAAGCTGCCCGCGTCCCAGAAATCGGGTTCGGAGCAACCCAGGCAGGGATGCCCGGACTCCACCGGCCAACTGGTACCGGCGTTCCAGCGCATGGTGGCGCAGGCGTTGTAGGTGCTCGGGCCCTTGCAACCCAGGCGATAGAGACACCAGCCCGCCTTGGCCCCCTCGTCGTCGAAGGTCTCGGCGAACAGGCCCTTGTCATAGAAGGGCCGGCGATAGCAACGGTCGTGGATGGACTGGCCAAAGAAGGCCAGGGGCCGGCCATAGGCGTCCAGCTCCGGCAGCTTGCCGAAGGTCAGGAACTGGGCGAGGACGCCGGAGATGACCGTGGGGATGGGCGGGCAACCGGAGACATTGATCACCGGCTTGTTGGTGATGATGTCCTGGACCGCCACGGCGCCGGTGGGATTGGGATGGGCCCGGGGCAGACCGCCAAAGGCGGCGCAGGTACCCACGGCGATCACCGCCGCCGCCCCTTCCACCGTCTCCAGCAGGATATCGAGGTTGCTGTGACCGGCCACGGTGGAATAGCCCATGTTGGAGCCGGGCCCCGGCAGGGAGCCGTCGACGATCACCAGGTAGGAGCCATGGTTCTCCCGCATGGCCTGGAGGCGGGCCTCCTCGGCCAGCTCACCCGACGCGACCTGCAGGGTGTGCTGGTAATCCAGGGACACCACGTCAAGGATCAGGTTCTCCACCGTGGGGGAATGGCTGCGGGTCAGGGACTCGATGCAGCCAGTGCACTCCTGGAAGGACAGCCAGATAACGGAGGGCCGTCGGGCCTTCTCCAGGGCGGCCGCGATGGCCGGGGCCATGGTCGGCGGCAACGCCATCATCGTGGCGGTGGCGGCGCAGAACTTCAGAAAGCCTCGGCGCGACACCCCGTGCTCGCGCAAGCTCTCGCCTAGGGTCTTAGAGGTGGCCATTATCCCTCCCGTCGGTTTAGGACCACTGCGTAGCCGGCTAGGCCGGCCTCCCCGCGGGGCGGGGATACTGCTTACAACTACCTTAGCCGGTGACCCGAGGGTTACCGACTGCCTGACAACCGTGGCCAAAGGCGCGGGTTGTTTCGCCACCCCGGTACTGGCGTGACCGGGGGACGTGAAAAATCATGCGGCCTCGCCACCCCCGGCGAGCCCCTTCAGGATCTGGTCCAGGCGCGCGGGCGCCTCCACCAGGTCCTCGGGTTGGGTCATGAGAATGCTGGGAATGCGATCGATCTGAAGATGCAGGGCGATGCGCTCCCCCTCGGCGTTGAGGAAATCCACCAACCAGACGGCGGGGATCGCGGTCTCCCGGATGAGGGTTTCGCCCAAGGCGTGGATCCGGGCCTCCACCTCGCCCCGACCGAGGCGCTCCAGAAGCCGGGCCTCGTCGCCGGGACCGAAGGGAATGGCCCGCAGATCGATGAGGGTGGGTTCGCCGGTGGCGGCGAGGCGCTCCAGACCATGACGGATCTCATGGAGGATCGGCAGGGCATTGCCCCATTCCTGAGCCGGCCGCGGCGCTTCCACGGCGATGGGGATACTGTCGAGGGCGGACATGATGCGTATTAGCGCATGAACAAATAATTAATTTCGAATTATACGAGACCCCCGGGAATCTTTGATTGACATGGCTCAGCTAAACGGCGGGGAAAAGACTTGCCAGGCCGCGACCTCAGTCCGCCGCGTCCCAGGTATGCAGCAGGGCGCGGACGCGGGCCATGGCCTCGGGCACCGCCGCCGCCACCGCCGGGCTGAGGTCCTCACCCCAGTCGATCACCGCCGGCTCCACCCCCACCAAGGCGCGGTGTTGGGGCAGGGAGCCCGTGATGCGCGCCATGTCCATCAGATCCATGAGGCTGACCTCATGGACGCTTTTGCCCGTACCACTGAGTTGGCGGTCCATAGCCTCACCCTCGAAGACCCGCACCGTCCCCGGGGGCTCGCCCATGATGGCCGCGTCCACCACGATGAGCCGCGGGCTGTCAGCGATGGGGCCGGCCAGGGTGAAGCTGAGGGTACCGCCGTCAAGGAGCCCGACATCGCCGAGCCCGCCCTCCGCCTCCAGGCGGCGGATGACGATGACCCCCAGGGCCTCGTCAGTCATCAGGGTGTTGCCGAGCCCCAGGATCAGGGTGCGTGGCGGGGTCTCGGGGAACTCGGGCCCATTCGGACTGGGTCGCGACAGGGGGTGCAGTGGGGGGTTCATCGGGGTCGGTGACAACACGCGGGGCTTTCCTCACACGTAAATGCTGATCTTGCTCCCGCCCCCCTGGCGGGGGAGGGGGTCTGAACGGTCACGAACGGCCAAGGGGTAAAGAAGGCGGGCGGAGGGACCGGCGGCTTGCCACCGGCCGCCTTGATCCATTAGGCTGTTCTAATATATTCAGCCTGAAATCCAGGGCTACCTGATCCACGGAGAAAACAGCCATGTGCCTCGGCATCCCCATGCAGATCCGATCCATCGACGGCCTCCTCGCCCGTTGCGAGGCCAAGGGGGTGGAGCGGGAGGCCAACCTGCTCATGCTCGAGCACGAGGAGCTCGCCGTCGGCGACCATGTGGTCATCCACCTTGGCTACGCCCTCAACAAGGTGACCCCCGAGGAGGCCACCGCGGCCTGGGAGATCTACGATCAGATGCTGGCGGCCGAGGCCGCGCCGGCTCATGACCCCGCGCTGGCCTGATTTCACAATCGGATGTAAATAGTCGCATCCCCCGCTGCCCGGGTCGCCTGAGCCGCCTGGGCTGCCTGAGCCGCCTGGGCCACCCGGGCTGCCTAGGCCACCTGAGCCGGCTGGGCGGCCTGGGCTAGCGCAAGCCAGGGAGGCTCTTTCTCCCTCCCCCCCGGTGGGGGAGGGTTGGGGAGAGGGGGATCTGAATGGTTAGCCCCGGCCCCCAACCTTCAGAGGTACTGACTGGCGATCTTATACTGCCGATCGGACTCGGTCTCCTCCTCGCCCTCGTCCTTCTCCATCAGTTCGCAGTTCTTCGCCATGCGCGCCTGGACCGCCGCCTTCCAGGCCGGATTGGTCTTGGCCGCCAACTGATCGGGCGGCGTCAGGGCCGCGGCGACGGCGGCGGCGACGAAATGGTCGGCCTGCTTCAGCCAGTCGGTATCCTTGCCGCACTCGGTATAGGTCTTGACCGCATAGGACTTGGCCGCCTTCAAGGCATCGCCCAATTCGGTGGCGGCGGGGTCGGGGCTCAGGGCCAGGGTGGCGGCACGACGCACCCGGTCATCCAGGCAGAGGTGCATGACGCTCGCGGCGAAGCGGGCGCCCATGAGGCGCTGCTGGTCGGGGCTCAGGGCATTGAGGGCGTCGCGAAGCTGGTGGTCATTGGCGATCTGGGTCATGGTACGGCTCCGGGGGTCTGGTCGGCGCCCATCAAGACGCGGACCAAGGCTTTATTAGCGTTTAAGCAAAGTCTAAACATTCTTGCCCAAGGGGTGCCCCCTCGCATTGATATAAGTCACAATGTCACCTTCGCCTCGAACCCGACGGCCGGATTCCTCCCGACCCGGGTCGCCCTACTTCAGGCAACATCCCTCCCAGGTACCATCGCCCCCCCTGTAACTCAGCCTCACCCCCGCCGTAACCTCACCCCCGCTGTAAACCTGAGTCCGATCATGAAACGCACCGTCTTCTTTGTCTCCGAAAGCACCGGCATCACCGCCGAGGCCATGGGCCACAGCCTGCTCTCCCAGTTCGAGGGCGTGGACTTTGAACGGGTCTACATGCCCTTCATCAACACGGAACAGCGCGCCCGGGCCCTGCTGGACGTCATTCAGGAGGCGGCGGACCGGGATGGTGCCCGGCCGATCATCTTCAGCACCATGCTCGATGAACAGGTGCGTGAGGTCATCCAGAGTGGCCACGGCTATTTTCTGGAACTGTTCGACGTCTTCATGGAACCGCTGAGCCGGGAACTTGGCCTGCCCCCCAGCCGCAAATCCGGGCGCAGCCATGCCATCACCGAGCCCACCACCTATATCAAACGCATCGACGCCATCAACTTCGCCATGTCCAACGACGACGGCGTCCGTCCGGACAACTTCTATCGCGCCGACGTGGTGCTGCTGGGCGTTTCCCGCTCCGGCAAGACCCCGACCTGCATCTACCTGGCCATGCACTATGGCCTGATGGCGGCCAACTACCCCATCACCGAGGAGGACTTCGAGAAGGGCGATCTCCCCCGGGAGATCTACGACGTCAAGGAGAAGGTCTATGGCCTGATGATCGACGCCCAGCGCCTGCACCTGATCCGCTCCGAGCGCCGCGCTGGCAGCGAATACGCCTCCCTGAAGCGCTGCCAGGACGACATCCGCCGCGCCCAGGTCATGTTCCAGCGCCTCGGCGTCCGCGTCCTGGACACCACCAGCCAGTCCATCGAGGAGATCGCCTCCCACATCCTCAAGGCCGTCAAGCTCAAGCAGCGCCAGGCCGTGGGGCACTGAGGAGGCTGAGTGGGAGCCGTCCCGCGCAAATCACCGGGGCGTTGCGCGAGACCCAACCCGACTGAGACCGCGGGAGACTGTCTATAAGCCATCCCGCGCAAGGCGTAAGCCATCCCGCGCAAGGCGGGTAGGCGCTGAGGGAACGACCGCTTATCCAGCCCCCCCTCCCCTGGTGGGAGGGGGTTGGGGAGAGGGGGTAAAAGCCCCGGGTAGCAGGGACGCCAGTTCGATGTTGTTGCCCCAGAGACGGGCCAGGACCGGATAGAGCCGCCCGGGATCACCACTGGTCCAAAAAAACTCCCGCCCCGCCCGCGGGGGGGCCAGGAGCCCACTCTCCACCAGGCGTCGGCGGACCTGACGGGCGACGGCGGCCCCCGAGTCCAACACCTCGACCATCGGCCCGGCCAGTTCACTGATCAGCGGCGCCAGGTGGGGATAGTGGGTACAGCCCAGGACCAGGGTGTCCGCCCCCCGGCTCAGCAGGGGCTGCAGATAGCCCGCCAGCAGGGTCCGGGTTTCCTCGCCCTCCAGATCCCCGGCCTCCACCCGCTCCACCAGGCCGGGACAGGCCTGGGCCAGGACCTGGGCCTGGGTGCCCTCATGGCTAGCCAGCAGGGCGGCGAACTTGTCGCTGGCCAGGGTCTGGCGGGTGGCCAGGACCCCGACCACCCCGGAGCGGCTGCGGGCCACCGCCGGCTTCACCGCCGG
>JAGVUH010000348.1 GCA_019136395.1 Gammaproteobacteria bacterium | reverse complement strand
CAATTAGCTCGGCGCGCCGCATTCAATTCACCACGGAATGAGCCCGGATGACCCGCTGACGCCGGCCGGGCGGGGTGGTTTTGGCGAATTTAATGGGTTTTCGGTCAGGCACTACTTACGTCGGGTGTGATCATCACCGTTCTGATCATGAAAAAGAAACCAGCCGCGGCGTGAGATCCTGAGAGGTTATGGCGGCATCGTAATGACGCCATAACCACGTCGGCTTTGTCTTATTGGTGTGCATACCCCTTCAGCGTGTCTGCCTTGACGTGTAATCGCTCCTCATGTCCCTGATCGGAATCACCCCCATTCTCCGTGCCGAGTCGATATCGATCATTTGATAATCAATTTCTTCGGGATCTTCGAATTTTTCACCTGCCTCGTTGATCTGGGCGTTACCTTGCTTGATGGCCTCAGCGAGGGTGCTGTCATCCAGCATCGTGGTCTCGATGCCAATCCTCTCCTCACCCTCTTCGTCCAGATCAACGGCCAGAAACATATGGCCGGGAACACCGACGAGATAGACCCGAAGCCGCTAGAGGTAGTGGTAATGTTGCTATAACTGAAACCTCGCATCTTCAGTGCCTGCCAGATAGCCTTGATTTCATCACGCACACCCTTGGGATCTTTCTGATAGCCGGCAAAGCTGGACACAATCCCGAGGTTCAACGCTTCACGCAGGATCTCATCGATGAAGGGGTGGTTTTCATTGACAAAGGCCGCGAAGGTCCAGGACATATCCGTGAACCCGTCCTCATCCTCAAAGCCGAACAGGACCTCGTTGATCGGCCGGATTTGCATCCGCAGTGACTCTTCTCCCGCAGGCTTTCCGTCCAGTACCACCTTGACGGTCAGAGTCTCCGGGACAGTCTGATGCAGGGAAAGGAGCTTGCCATAATCGTATTTGAGGACCGGCCATACCCCGTAGGTCTCGCCAGCCTTGGGCAGGATGCCGACAAAGCGCGAGACCTGAATGTAATCTGGGCTGGAAATCTCCACCTCGATCGGGCAATTGTCCCGTGGGGCGGTGATCTTGGCCCCGACCATACCCAATTGATCTCCCAGAACGAGCGGGTCTGGGTCAGTGTCTAGACGCAGTGTTGCCGTCGTGATCAGAAACGAAGCGTAGATGACGTCATTCATTTCAGTCACGACCTGCCAACGCCCTGGTTCAAGCGCGGTGTCAGGCTTGCCCGTAACAACTTTCTCCGCGCTGATGGGGGCCGCGTCTTTCGAGTCATCCTCCCCACGGCCAACAACGGCTTGAGTTCCCGATGAGGATGCATTTTGCCGGGCCGTCTGGATCAGATCCGCAAAACTATCGAACGGTATCCCACTTGCAGGCCGGCTGAAAGGGGTCGTCGTAGCAGTAGCTACCGGCTCACTACGGTCGACTTTTTGCGAGGAGGCTGGTGCCACCGACTGGAATATACTCGTTACCCCCTCCACCACCCACTTGTCGGCATTGGCGTTCACCAGGGCCAGGACTAGACCGTGTTGCTCGCCGGGCAATTTGAGAATGACGGCGTGGATATCCAACGGCGTGCCGTCGTCCTTGATCACGGCGGTTGCTTTCTGTTCAAGCCCTTCGATGCCGTTCGTTCTGACCGGTCGCGGGTCGGTATACTTAATCTTGGACGCCACCCGCGCGATCACCTCTCTGGCGCCCTCAAGTGCCTTTTGATCGGAGCCGGCTTCCCAGACCATGCCAAAGACTAGAGCGCGCTTCTCGGGCTCCTCCAGGGTAAGCATCCCCTCGTCCAGTTCGCTGATCCATCCGTCCGGGGACCTGACCGTGATGAGCGCCCCGGACTCCTTAGGCAGAGAGAAGTTCTCCGCCTTGAGCGGCATGGCCAGTGACGTTGCGGTCAACGCCAAGACAAACGCCAAGAACATAGTCTGGTGATTCATGCTGCACAGAGTCCTCTTCCCTTTGGTGGCAAAAGTACGCTAAGTCCTGAACCCAGGCTCTGCAACGAGCAAAAGATGACATGAGATGATGGGAGATGACAATTTTGAACAACCTCTCCTGCCGCTCAGGAACACCTCCGGGAGATCACCCTTGCCCTTTGCGGCAGGATAAATCGGATAACCCGCTGTAATAATCTCAAATCATTGCGCTTTCGCTCCTTCCCTACGCTGCCATGTCTGAAATCGACCGCATCGCAGGCACAAAGAAATGTCTTTACGGTGTCATAAACCGTCATTTGGCGTCATATCTGGTCATCCGCGGCTGCTTGCCTGATCGGCGAGTTTCGCCTTAACGTTGCGCTTACGAGAGCCTGCTGACGGCAAGCCACCCTCTGCCCAGGAGAAACCACCCCGCGATGCCTATCGCCAGCCGCGAAGCGGAACTGCACCTTGCCCTGACGCGCTACCTGGATACCTATTTAGTGCGCCGTGACCGGGCGGGAACTGAGGCGATGTTTAGTCTGACGCCCTTCCTGGTGGGGACCGCCATCGATGAGGTGGCTTATGAGCGCGTGGATCTGGAGCGGATCGCCGACCGTGACTTTGCCCAGGTGCCTGACCCTATCGCGTATCGGATCAAGGCGAGCCAGGTCCGCCTCCTGAGCGAGCAGTTCGCCCTAACACTGGCCGAACTGGACCTGGATCTGCGGATTGCCGGCCAGGCCGTGCAAATGCGCCACTTTCGCCTATCGCTCCTCTGGCGGCGGGAGGGCGCGGATTGGCTGCTGGAATTGGTCCATGGCTCCCAACCCAGCAGTGCTCTGGGCGAGGACGAGGCTTGGCCCTTGAAGGAGTTGGAGGACCGTGCCCGGGTGCTGGAGCGGCTGGTGGCGGAGAAGACGGCGGCACTCTCCGCGGTCAAGGCGGCCCTGGAGGAGGCCCTGGCCCAGGAGCGGCGAGCGCGTCAGGCCCGCGACAACTTCCTCAACCGCATCGCCCACGAGTACCGCACGCCACTGGCGATCATCAAGACCCAGTTGAAGCTGCTCAGGCTCCAGACCGGGGCCGCGGCTTACGCCCATCACCTCGAGCGACTGGAAACCAGCGCCACGCGGCTCGATGAGCTCTTCGATCAGGCCTTGCGCCCGGGCGATGACCCCGGAGAAACCCGCTGCCAGCGGCTGGACCTGAGCGCGTTCCTTGCCGCCGCCCGGGAACAGGTGCGCCAGTCACGGCTTGCCCTTGCCGCCCCGACCTGTCATCTGGCAGCACCTGAGTGGGCCAACTGGTGGGTGGCGGCTGACCCCTTGTTGCTCACCACCATCCTCGACAACCTGCTCGACAACGCCTGTAAATATGGCCTGCCACCCGAACCCATCCAGCTCAGCCTGACCCGCCAGGCCCCGGCGGTCCGGCTGGTGATCCGCAACCGCTGCGCGCCCCCGGTGGTCGCCAACCCCGCCACCCTGCTGGAGCGTGGGGTGCGTGGCGCCAACAGTGCCGGCTGCCCCGGCCATGGTCTGGGTCTCAACCTGGTTAGCCATCTGGCGCGGGACCTGGGCGGTGAACTCCAGGTCCACCTCACCCCCGACGCCTATTTCGAGGCCTGGCTAGACCTGCCCGCCTGGACCGAGCCCAGGAGTGTCCTCCCCTGAACCCCAAATCCGCACTACCCATCAGCCTGCTGCTGGTCGAGGACGACGGTCTGCTGCGGGAGTCCCTGGCCGACTATCTGACAGCGCGCGCCTTCCAGGTCGCGGCCGTGGGCACCTGCCTGGCTGCCTACCAGCAACTGGCCCAGCGGGATTTCGAAATCGCGATCATCGATCTGGGGTTGCCGGACCAGGACGGTCAGGTGTTGGTAGAGTATCTGCGCCACAACCGCCAGGCGGGGATCATCGTGCTCACCGCCCGCAATAGCGGCGAGACCCGGATCAACTGTTACCGCCTGGGGGCCGATCTCTTTTTTGGTAAGACCGTGGACGCCGAGGAACTGGCGATGGCCGCCGAAAATCTGGCCAGGCGTCTGCGCCAGCGGGATCCCAGCCACCCCGCCGCCATGTCTCCTGCTCTCTGGCATCTGGACCTGGCGCAGCGCTACCTGCGGGACCCGGCGGGGACCCGTGTCGACCTAACCCAGCGGGAGTGCCGGCTCCTGGCGCTGCTGGCCCGACAACCGGGTCAGTCCACCCCGCGGACCGTGCTGGAAGGGGCACTCTATCCCCAGGGCGGCGAGAGCGCCCATCAGGCCCTCAATACCCTGATCCGCCGCCTGCGCCGCAAGCTAGGCCAGGCGGGGGGGAGCGCGGATCTGATCCTGACCGACCAGGGGGTCGGTTACCGCCTGGTCGTCTCCGTGGTGATCGCAAAGGGGGTTAGTAGCGTGGGTGTCTGATTGCCAAAAACAAGATCCACAACTGACATGACCCCGCACACGCCAATGTCCGCTGTTGGGTCCAGAGCGGAAGGTCAACCCGAGAGAAAGACTTTCTTCTTCCAGCGTGAACCGGTCGACGAACATTACCTGGGGAGTGGCCGCTTTTGACCTGCGCGACGGTTGGCTCGCCATTCTATTGGGATCGTGCCTCAACGCTAATCTGAATTGACCCACCCGCCAGGGCGAGCGCGCATAAAGGAGCTATAAGATAGTAAGTTACGGCATGATTGAGTGAACCCAGCCGAGTAGTCACTCATGTCTGCCAGCTTTATCTACCATTTTGCCACCCTTGAAGACCCCCGCGTCGAACGTAATCAGCGTCATAATTTTATGGATATTATCTTGCTGACGATCTGCGCGG
>JAGVUH010000224.1 GCA_019136395.1 Gammaproteobacteria bacterium | reverse complement strand
TCGACTTCTTCAATGACGTCGCCGAGAAGGCCAAGGCCGGCAACGCCAAGGCCCAGGAGGTCATCCAGAGCTGGGCCGACGCCGAGTGGTTCACCAGCCGCCCCGCGGTGCCCCAGTCCATCACCGTCACCGTCTTCAAGGTCCCCGGCGAGACCAACACCGACGACCTGTCGCCCGCCCCCGATGCCTGGAGCCGCCCGGACATCCCCCTGCACTACCTGGCGATGCTCAAGAACACCCGCCCCGACGCGGCCTTCCAGCCCGAAGAAGACGGCAAGCGCGGCCCCATCCAATTCATCGAGGACCTGAAGCAGAAGGGCCACCTGGTGGCCTACGTCGGCGACGTGGTCGGTACCGGCTCCAGCCGCAAGTCGGCCACCAACAGCGTCATCTGGGCGACCGGTCAGGATATCCCCTTCGTCCCCAACAAGCGCTTCGGCGGCGTCACCCTCGGCGGTAAGATCGCGCCCATCTTCTTCAACACCCAGGAGGACTCGGGCTCCCTGCCCATCGAGCTGGACGTCTCCAAGCTGGAGATGGGCGACGTGGTCGACATCCGTCCCTATGACGGCAAGCTGGTCAAGCACGGCACGGACGAGGTCCTGGCCGAGTTCGCCCTCAAGAGCGAGGTGCTGCTCGACGAGGTCCAGGCTGGCGGGCGCATCAACCTGATCATCGGCCGCGGCCTTACCGCCAAGGCCCGGGACTTTTTGGGCCTGCCCCACTCCACCGCCTTCCGCCTGCCCAAGGCCCCGGTGGATTCCGGCAAGGGCTTCACCCTGGCGCAGAAGATGGTCGGCCGCGCCTGCGGCCTGCCCGAGGGCCATGGCATCCGCCCCGGCACCTACTGCGAGCCGCGCATGACCACCGTCGGCAGCCAGGACACCACTGGCCCCATGACCCGCGACGAGCTCAAGGACTTGGCCTGCCTGGGCTTCTCCGCCGACCTGGTGATGCAGTCCTTCTGCCACACCGCCGCCTATCCCAAGCCGGTGGACGTCAAGACCCATCGCGAGCTGCCGGCCTTCATCAGCACCCGCGGCGGCGTCTCCCTGCGGCCAGGCGACGGTGTCATCCACTCCTGGCTCAACCGCCTGCTCCTGCCCGACACCGTGGGCACCGGCGGCGACAGCCACACCCGCTTCCCCATCGGCATCAGCTTCCCCGCCGGCTCCGGCCTGGTGGCCTTCGCCGCCGCCACTGGCGTCATGCCCCTCGACATGCCCGAGTCGGTACTGGTGCGCTTCTCGGGCGAGATGCAGCCCGGCGTCACCCTGCGCGACCTGGTGCATGCCATTCCGCTGTACGCCATCAAGCAAGGGCTGCTGACGGTGGCCAAGGCCGGCAAGAAGAACATCTTCTCCGGCCGCATCCTGGAGATCGAGGGCCTGCCGGACCTCAAGGTGGAGCAGGCCTTCGAGCTGTCTGACGCCAGCGCCGAACGCTCTGCCGCCGGCTGCACCATCAAGCTGAATAAGGCACCCATCATCGAGTACCTCACCAGCAACGTCGTGCTGATGAAGAACATGATCGCCGACGGCTACCAGGACAAGCGTACCCTGGAGCGGCGCATCAAGAACGTCGAGGCCTGGCTGGCCAACCCGCAATTGCTGGCGGCCGATGCCGATGCCGAGTACGCGGCGGTGATCGACATCGACCTCAACGCGATCAAGGAGCCCATCCTCTGCTGCCCCAACGACCCGGACGACGCCAAGTTCCTGTCCGAGGTGGCCGGCACCCAGATCGACGAGGCCTTCATCGGCTCCTGCATGACCAACATCGGCCACTTCCGCGCCGCGGCCAAGCTGCTGGGCGGCAAGCGCGATATCCCGGTCAAGCTGTGGGTGGCCCCGCCAACCAAGATGGACCAGGGCGAACTGGTCAAGGAAGGTCACTACAACACCTTCGGCGTCGCCGGCGCCCGCACCGAGATGCCGGGCTGCAGCCTGTGCATGGGTAACCAGGCCCAGGTGCGCGAAGGGGCCACCGTGGTCTCCACCAGCACCCGCAACTTCCCCAACCGCCTGGGCAAGAACACCAACGTCTACCTGGCCTCGGCGGAACTGGCGGCCATCGCCTCCAAGCTGGGTAAGCTGCCGACGGTGGCCGAGTATCAGGCCGAGATGGGCATCATCGACGCCGACAAGGCCAGCGTTTACCGCTACATGAACTTCGACCAGATCGAGGAGTACGCGGAGACCGCCAAGGGCGTGGCGGTCTAATTTTCCTTCCCTCACCCCTCCAGCTCGGCCTGATCAGCCTGGCCTTGGCGGCCAGGCATGATAGGCCGAGCCAAGACAAAATAGCTCTCGGATACTATCCGGCGGGCCTAATCGTTTAATCCTTATTCGACCACCAATCTATTTCACCCGTTTGCTGGGGGTAATAACCCGAAAACCACTCCTCGACATAAATCCGCAGACTGAATAGCTTCGCTAAATCTCCGCACAAGGGATCAAGTCCATCGGCCTGTTCATGAGCCCATTCCAACCACGCAGTCGCGGCAGCGCGTTCGGTCGGTGTGAGATCCTCCACTTGCTTAGCTACAGCCTCACAAAAGGCTCGAATTCGGCAGGCATTCTCCCATCGCTCAGTGGTCTTAACCAGTTCGTGTCGAAGACGACGCTGCTCTTCGGCCTGCCGAGCTTGGGAGCGCCGCTGTCGCTCCTCTTCCTCCCTCCTGAGCCTATTGGCTTCTCGCTCCTCCCTGTCAGCTTTTATGGCAGCCGAGACAACCACGAAGCCGCCAAGAATTTCGTGGAGTTTGTCTTCAAGACGCGTGCGACGCGTATCATTCCAGTTCTTTCTGGCAGTTACCGAGAAGTGCTCGTCGATCTGAAAGCTCAAATCGCCTGTGGAGACCCACTCGTAACGCGGATGGAGCAAAAATTCTAAATTTGGGTTCCAGGTACTTCCGGGACTCTGCTTCAATTCTTGTGGTGGGGGAAGTTCTCGTTTGGTCAACCGCTCCTTTATCAACACCTTCATCGTCTCTCCGTCCGCAGTGACGGTGGTGTTTCCATCCGCTGTGACCTGCCAGGCATAACCCTTGGCCTCGGACGCCATGATCAGGGCATCCAAAAGACGGGACGTTCGGTCCAACATATCAAGCGAAATGCGCACATTCATCGCCTTTGTTCGATCCATCTGTAGCAGACCGTCTACAGTCTTCGCCTTTTTTGCTTCCTGTAACAACTTGGCAACGAGTGGATGAGGTGTTTCAAGCGTCTTGGGGACAGTTATGGGAACTTCCTGGCCAACCGCACACTTGGCTGGACGCCAACGCTCAGGGTCCAATACCTGGAAGCTCACCACACTGTAGTAGGAGTCCTTGATCTGCGGCAGGGGGGGCATTGGGGGCCGATGGCGCTCGTCCTTGGCCCAGTATCCCCGCCCAGGTAGCGGAATCCCAGCGCGGCGGCAAGCTTTTGCTAAAGCGACATCTGATACACCTATCGTTTGGGCGAGACGCATAATTGGAGTTTCCCAGACTTTCTTGAAAAGCTCCTCCCGTGAAAATTCAACTTTCTTATACATATTTGATAACTTTGCTTTTCAGTAAAGCGAAATCAGGTCAACGACATATGCCAATCAGACACAACAGAATTAGTAATTCCAGAATCTTCCCGTAGCCTTGTGCACTAGAGTGGAACGAGTCTTCCTTTCGCTTTTTCTTCAAACGCCTTCACTATTAAAAAATCTAGTTTTCCATCGGCAGAATCTCTTTCTATTTCTTCATCCCATACAACCCAATCATGCTCTACGAACCAATGCAAGGGCGGTTTCATGTAATCGTGATGAGGAAGTGCTTCAATTTCCGTCTTGATTTCTTCAACTGCTTTCATACGAGAGACCTCTATTAGCTTGACTTCGTTTTAAGGGGCCTTGGCCTCAATCTTCCACCGCCTCGCCCTGCCGGGGGATGACCGTCTGCGGGCAGGCCGCGGCGAGTGCGCTCCGCCTGGGGGCGGTCGCTGGTCAGGAAGGTCGCCTCGCAGACCAGGGTGTGGGCGCCAGCGGCCAGGGCGATCAGCCGCTCCCGGTTCTCCGGGGTGTCGCCGAGGTCGGTGGCGTACACCAGCGACTCTCCCGGCTGAACCAGCGTCAGCTCCGCCATCAGCTCGGCCACCCGTCGCCGGTTACCGTCCGGCAAGGTGAGCAGTGACTCGAACTGGGCTTTGAGGATGGCCTGTTTCAGCCCCGTCAGCCAGGGACCCGGCGCCAGCCCCGCCGCCGCCAAAGCCTCCGGGCGGATGTTGATCCGCAGGCTGGGCTCAAAGGCGAAGGCCAGGACCGGGGTGCCATGATCGAGCTGGGCGCAACGCACCCGAAAGCCGTGCTCCTCCAGCAGGATGCCCTCGCGAAGGTCAGCCTCCTGACAAGGTTCAGCGGGGGCGGTGGACCCGGTGCGCAGGCGCGCGGTCACCAGCCGCTCACCCCGCACCTCGGTCACCGCAAAGACCGGGCCGCGCTCCCCGATGCGATCCCAGAGGAACCCGGCGATGAAGCCGCGGCAATGGTCGATGAGTCCGGGGGGTCCGAAGAGGTGGCAGACCCCTTCCTCACCGATGCGGGCACGCAAGAGCCAGGGAAAGCCACCGATGTGGTCGGCATGGGCATGGCTGATGAAGACATGGGTCACCTGATGGGCAATGCGCGTCGGCAGCCGTCCGCCCTCCCCCAGGTCGAAGAGCAGGCTGCGGCGCTGATGGCGTAGCCGCAGGTGCAGCAGGGGATCGCCGAGGATGCCATTCACCAGGGCGGCTGTCGCGGTACCGACCTGCACCAGGGGGCGCGGCCCGGTAGCGGCGGCGGCGGACGTGGCATCGGGCAGCACATCGGTTGGCGGCAGGTAATGCACCAGTTCGGTGGCAAAGGGTTTGACGCTGCGCAGCAGGCCCGCCGCATCCCGCCCGGCATCGCGCACCAGCAGGGTGCCGGAGGTAACCGCACCCGGGGGCAGACGTATCCGTAACCGACCGGCGTCCAGTCCCAGTACCTCCCCCAGGCTGAAGGTCCGGTCGCCATCGAGAAAGGCGACCTGCTTGCCCAGCCAGGCCTCGGCGGCCAGGCGCGGCGGCGTGCCGAGCAGGCGCAGATCGGACAGGTTCAGGGTCCGTTCGGTGCTGGCGCCGAGATAGGCATCCCAGAGGCAGGTGCGCTGGCGGGCACGCTGCTGGGGCGAGGGCCGGCGGGCCTGGAGGCTGGTGGCGACCAGGGCCACGGGGACGGACAGGGCGCTAAGCTCTCGGTCCAGGGGCGGTACCGCGCTGGCCGGGGTCAGTGCCAGATCGACACATGCATCCGCAGTCAGGCTCAATACCAGATCGATACCGGCGGCCGGGACCAGCGCCGTCAGGAGTTCGGCGGCGGCCACCCCCTTGACCACCCCGGGGGTATCGACCAGCAGCACGCCCTCCCCGACCCGGGACGCAAACCCGGCGACCGCCGCCACCAGGGGCAGGCGAAAGCGGGCGGCATCCAGGGTACAGAGGGCCGCCAGGTCCTCGATCCGCCAGGCACTCTCCCGCCAGCGGGCCAGGGAGACGCAACCGGGGACGCCAATGAGGGGCAAGCCGGGATCGGCGCCCAGATACCAGACCGGCCGCTGCCCTCTAGCGTCCCGGCGCGCCAACTCCCTGGCCAAGGCCTGGACCAGGGTGGTCTTGCCGCTCCCCGAGGGGCCAAACAACAGCACCCGGCGGTCGCCAGCCAGCCAACGATCGACCAGGCCATCAGGCCGGTCAGCCGTGAGGGGTGGCAAGGCATCCGGTTGCATGGCGACCGCGGAGCAGGCCGAAATCAACTGCTGCCTAACGATCGAGATCCTGGTCCTGATGGGAGAGGGGATCCTCGATCGGCTCCAGGTGCGTGAGGACGTGGACATGGGGCAGGCGGGCGCGCAATTCACACTCGATCCCCTCCACCAGATCATGCCCTTGCTGGACCGTCCAGCGACCAGGCACCAGGACGTGGAAGGAGACGAATGACCGCGCCCCGGCCTGGCGGCTCCAGAGGGCGTGAAACTCGATGCCCGCGCCACGGTGTTTCTCCAGCACCTCGTCGATTGCCGCCTGCTGCTCGGCGGGTAGGGCCGTGTCCATGAGCCCGGCCGCGGAACGGATGACCAGCCGATAACCGGTCCAGACGATATTCGCCGCCACCAGCAGGGCCAGGACCGGGTCCAGCCAGAGCCAGCCCGTCGCCCACACCGCGCTAACCCCAAGGATGACCCCCACGGAGGTCCAGACATCGGTGAGGAGGTGATGAGCATCGGCCTCCAGGGTGATGGAGCGGTGCTCCCGCCCGGCGCGGATCAGGACCAAGGCGGTGAGCAGATTGATGACCGAGGCCACCACCGAGATGGCCAGGCCCAGATCCAGTTGTACCAGGGGCTGGGGGTGCAGAAGCCGATCCACGGCGGCCCAGCCGATAGCCGCCGCCGCGGCCAGGATGAGAAAGCCCTCGAAGCCGCTGGAGAAATACTCCGCCTTGCCGTGACCATAGAGATGCTCCTCGTCCGCCGGCTGGGCGGCGATGGTCAGCATCCACAGGGCCATGAGGGCACCGGCCAGGTTGACCAGGGATTCCAGGGCGTCGGACAGGAGGCCGACGGAACCCGTGAGCCACCAGGCCCAGGTCTTGAGCAGGATGGTCGCCAGGGCCGCGGCGATCGAGAGCCAGGCAAAGCGACGGAGGTCAGGTTGGGTCATGGATTGGTGCCCGAAGTTGCCGTATAGGGTCAGATTGAAGTGGCGGTGGTGGTGATGAAATCATTGCTAGCAGTTTCACCACTACCTATAGGAATGCCTTTAAAATAAGGCATTGTTTATAAATGCTAATTTCCGCCTTAGGTAAAAGCGGATTGGCGGAACGGTCTACTAGGTTGGTGACCTAGCCAGCGATATCAGGACCCGTCAGCAGGCAACGCCACGGCGAGCGGGGGCGGAGCGAGGATGAGCCAGGCCGCTAGGCCACCATTCTCGCGCGTCTGGAGTTGGACTTGCCAGCCATGTGTTTCCGCCAGTTGGCGCACGATGGCGAGCCCCAGGCCGGCGCCGCCGGTGAGGGGGCTGCGCGAGGTCTCCCCCCGCTGGAAGGGCTGGAACATGGCCTCGACCTGGTCAGGCGGGATCCCCGGCCCCCGATCGAGGACCCCGATCCGCGCCTGGCCCGCGG
>JAGVUH010000463.1 GCA_019136395.1 Gammaproteobacteria bacterium | reverse complement strand
GCGGGATCATCACGAACTTGCTGGAAAAAAGGCCGATCCGCGATCGAGAACGGTATCTCCTGGCCCAGACTGCAATAGAGCCCCTGGCCTTGCGCGTCAAAGATCCGTAGCGCGGTGGCAATGGGATGGCCGGCGGCATGGGATTTCAGCCAGGCATTGATCTGGTCCGCGTAAAGCTCCGATTGCCCCGGCACCAGGGCCTCAGGCGTGAGCGTGTCGGAAACCACCTGGACCGTGCGAGCCGCGGCGTCGAACTCGGCATTGATCTGGGATTCCAGCACAAGGGCCAGGTTGTTGGCATCGGTAATGGCCGCCGCCTGGGCCGCCGAGCGCGTGACCAGGACCTGATAGCCGATCAGGGCGGCAAACAGGAGGAGGATGACGATAAAGACCAGTCCCTGCTTGAGTTCGCGGGGCGAAAACGGCTGCGGACCCAGGTTGCTGAAGGTGTTCACGGAGGCGAAAGCGGAGCGGGGGAGGGGAGGGTTGGCGTCTGGTAAGACCACAATAGCCCATC
This sequence comes from Gammaproteobacteria bacterium, assembly GCA_019136395.1. Next base: position 5,156 of record JAGVUH010000463.1, on the reverse strand, counting down.
GCCGGCGGGCGGGCATACCTTTTTATGTCCCCCGGGCCTGGAGTACCGTGGCTAAATGACCCCATGGCCTCGTTCGCCCCTTGGAGCGGGTGGGTCCGTTTCACGAAGCCCGTCCCGGCTTTAGGCGGGTGGTGGGACTAGAATGGGCGATATGGTCGCCACCGTCACCCTCGTCTTCATCATCGTCTACCTCCCCTTTCTGCAACTGGACCGCACCGGGGTGGCCCTGCTGGGGGCCATCGCCCTGGTGGGGCTGGGCGCGGTCAGTACCGAGGCGGCGGTGCAGTCGCTCCACCTGCCGACCCTCATCCTGCTCTTCGCCTTCATGGTGCTGTCGGCGCAACTGCGGCTGGGGGGCTTCTATGCCTGGGTCACCCTCAAGCTGGCGGCGCTGCCGTTGCGCCCCACGCTGTTGCTGGGCGCCCTGGTCGTGGTGGTCGGGGCCCTCGCGGCGGTCTTCAGCAACGACGTCGTCTGTCTGGCGGTGGCGCCGGTCCTGATCGACGCCTGCCGGCGGCGCCAACTGGACCCCATGCCCTTCCTGCTGGGGCTGGCCTGCGCGGCCAACGTCGGCTCCGCCGCCACCCTGATCGGCAACCCGCAGAACATGCTGATCGGCGCCACCCTGGGACTATCCTTTGGCGGCTACGTCGCCGAGGTGATTGTCCCGGTCCTGCTGGGCCTGCTGGCGACCTGGGCCATCCTGGCCTGGCAGACGCGGGGACGCTGGCACGCCCGGCGGGAGGTCGCGCCGTTCCATTCGCCGGACGCGGACGAGGCGGCGCCGGTCTTCGACGCCTGGCAGACCACCAAGGGCCTGCTGGTGGCGGGAGCACTGCTCGGGGTGTTTCTGCTGACCTCCTGGCCCCGCGAGGCGGCGGCCCTGATCGGTGCCGGGGTCCTACTCACCAGCCGCCGCCTGCATTCCCGCCAGATGCTGGGGCTGGTGGACTGGGAACTGCTGGTCCTGTTGGCCTGGTGGCCCAGGGGGTAGCGGCCCTGGCGGCAATGGGGGTGCCGCTGGAACAACCGGGGATACTCTTCGGCGCCTCGGTACTGCTGAGCAACCTGGTCTCCAACGTGCCGGCGGTGATGTTGCTCCTGCCGGTGGCGACCGACCCCCTGGCCGGCCCCATCCTGGCCCTGGCCAGCACCCTGGCCGGCAACCTCCTCCTGGTGGGCAGCATCGCCAACCTGATCGTCGCCGATGCCGCGGCGCGGCGCGGGCTGACCCTCGACTGGCGCACCCACGCCCGCGCCGGGGTGCCCGTCACCCTGGTGACCCTGGCCATCGCCGCCGCCTGGCTGGCCTGGCGCGCGGGCGGGAGCTCGGTTTAGGCCGCGCAAGCAAGCAGCGCACAGGGCCAGATATTGGTGGAACAGGTGGCCGAATGGCGTGGAATACGCAGGCTTTGGCTTCTCAAAGCATCGAATTCAGGGCGATGATGACACCATAACGGGGTGGTTGCCTCAGATGGGGGGGATACCGCCATCAGTGGGGATCGGCGGGCGGACCTACCTGGGGAGCGGCGTAGTGGCGACACGCTTACCGTTCAGGTCGAAGCCCTTGAAGTTGAGCATCATGACGTACGGGCTCTCGAACGAACGGAGGCTGTAGGTCCGCGGGTACATTTTTCCCTGAATCCGACATTACCGCTTCACGCACACACGATTGCGCCCTCCTTGTTTGGCGGCGTAGAGCGCCTGGTCAGCGCGTTCGAAGAGTTCCTGGCTGATCTGGAATCCGGACGGGCTGGCGACGCTGGGCTTGCCGACTTCGCCCTGCTCACCCGTCCTGACTGAGTCATCCGCCCCGCCCGTCTCACCGGCCCCGCCCGGGGCTGCGGACCCCGCCGCCCCGCCGCCCGGCTGCACACTGGCAACGCCAATGCTCACGCTGACCCAGTCGCTGGCGCTGGAGCGGGCATGGGGGATGGCCAGGGCCTGCACCGCCGCGCGCACCTTCTCCGCCAGAGCGAGGGCCTCCTCCGGGCCGCTGCCCGCCAGCAGGGCGGCGAATTCCTCCCCGCCGTAACGCGCCACCAGGTCCTCGGCGCGGCCGATGGTCTGGCTCAGGGCATCGGCCACCCGCTCCAGACAGGCATCGCCGGCGATGTGGCCATAGTGGTCGTTGTAAGCCTTGAAGTGATCGACATCCAACATGAGCAGGGACAAGGGGAACCGATGGCGCGCCGCCCGCCGCCATTCCACGGCCAGCCGCTCCTCCAGGGCGCGGCGGTTGGCGACGCCGGTGAGGGGGTCGCGGTGGCTCAGGTTACGCAGCAGATCATTCTGGGCCTTGAACCGGAGGTGCATGGTCACCCGGGCGCGCACCACCGGCGGGTTGAGGGGCTTGGTGATAAAATCACTGGCCCCGGCCTCCAGGGCGCGGATCTCGCTCTTGGGGTCGTGAGCCGCGGTCACGAACACCACGGGGATGTCGGGATAGTCCCGCTGGAGGGCGACGCAGGTGTCATAGCCATCCAGGTCGGGCATGCGGGCGTCGAGCAGGATGAGATCCACTGGTGCTTCGGCCATCATCGCTAGGGCCTGCATGCCGCTAGTGGCATAACTGACATCGCCCAGGTCTTCGATGGCATTGCACAGCACCTCGATGGCTAACCGTTCGTCGTCCACCACCAGGATTTTGGGATTGGTCATCAACGTGCGTTCTCCTTCCCGGGCCGCCTCTTGGGTCTGGTCATCATCGCCTATCCTCCTCAGGGGCCGCTGGGGCCGGCGGTATAAAGCTCATTTCCGCCAACAATGCCATGGCTGCGTCAAGGATGAAGCGCTTCATATCGGAGCAAGGCATGATAGAGCCCCAGGCGTGTAAGATGCACTCGTGCAACCTTTTCTTCTAACCCTAGCCCAATCTCTACACCACGGGAGCCCGTGATGCCTGCTCCGCTGAAGAAGATGGGGGAGAAAACTTATCACCGCGCGGTCGGGGCGTGAAAATGCGACGCGCTCCAGCGGGGCCGCGACCCTCGGAGACCCAGCGCGGCTACGCCATGGAGGTGCCCCTGATCATGGCGGTGGTCGGAGTCGCGGTCGCCGTGTTGCTACCCATGCTGCCGGACTGGCTCGGTAAGCTGGTGCTAGTGATCGGCGCGCTGGTCTGGCTCCGGGGTTTGCACTACATGCTTCTGACACCCGGCTGGCTGCCGGGCGCAACTCCTGGACCTGGCCGAATTGTCCGTTTGACGGTTTTCCTGGTCTTGGCCACGCTGATCTGCCTCGGGGTCGCGACCTACATCCTCAACGATGGGGTACAGGGACCCCCTGACGCCAAACTGGTCCCTGGCCAGCCGGTAGCAGGGCCTTGGCGTGAAATTCACCACCCGGGCCGCGGGCTTGTCAACCCATCGACGCCGCGGGCCAGCTAGGCCGTGGCGCGCCGCTGATGGCGCATGGCGAGGTAGTAGATCACCGGCACGGCCATGCGTGACAACAGCAGGGAGGCGATCTCGCCGGCCATGAGGGACAGGGCCAGGCCCTGGAAGATGGGGTCGTAGAGGATCACGCTGCCGCCGACCACCACCGCCAGGGCGGTGAGCAGCATGGGGCGGAAGCGGACGGCGCCGGCGTCCACCACCGCCTCGGCCAGGGGCATGCCCTCCTTGACCCGCAGCTTGATGAAATCCACCAGGATGATGGAGTTACGCACCACGATGCCGGCCCCGGCGATGAAGCCGATCATGGAGGTGGCGCTGAAGAAGGCCCCCAGGGCCCAGTGGGCCGGCAGGATGCCCACCAGGGAGAAGGGGATGGCCGCCATGATGATGAAGGGGGTGCGGAAGGAGCGGAACCAGCCCACCACCAGGGCGTAGATGAGCACCAGGACCACGGCGAAGGCCGCCCCCAGGTCGCGGAAGACCTCGTAGCTAATATGCCATTCGCCATCCCACTTCATGGCCGGTTCGGCGGTGGAGAAGGGCTGGCGGATGTTGAGGATCTCCAGGGGCGCGGCGCGGCCCGCGGGCACGTAGGCGGCGAGCTGTTCCTTGAGGGCGAGGATGGCGTAGAGGGGGCTCTCCTCCGCCCCGGCTACGTCCGCGGTGACATAGACCACCGGCAACTGGTTCTTGCGATGGATGCTTTTCTCCCCGACCCCCTGTTCGAGGCGCACGACCTCGCCCAGGGGCACGCAGCGCTGGTCGCCGCAGATCGGCAGGGGCCGCAACTCGCCCGGCCGGGCGCGCTGGTCGAGGGGCAGGCGCAGGCGGATGAGGACGTCCTCGGGTTCGTCCACCCCATGAAGCAGGCCGGCATCCGCGCCGGCCTGGGCGATGCCCAGGGCCTCCGCCACCTGGTCGGCGTTGATACCCAGCAGGGCGGCCTTCTCCTGGTCGAAGCGGAAGCGCACCTGGGGCTGATCCGCCTCCACGTACCAGTCCACGTCCACCACCCCGGGGGTGGCTTCGAAGAGGTCGCGGATATGGGCGGCGATGCGGATCTGTTCCCCGTAGTCAGGCCCATAGACCTCCGCGACCAGGGTCTGAAGCACCGGCGGCCCCGGCGGGACCTCGGCGACCTTGACGCGGGCGCCGTGCTCCCGGGCGATGTCCTGGATGCGCTCACGGATGCGCTTGGCGATGGCATGGCTTTGCAGTTCCCGCTCCTCGCCATGCACCAGGTTGACCTGGATGTCGGCGACGTGAGGGCCCCGGCGCAGGAAGTAGTGCCGGACCAGGCCGTTGAAGTTGTAGGGGGCGGCGGTGCCGGCGTAGATCTGGTAGTTGAGGATCTCCGGCTCCGCGCTGAGGCGGGCGGCGATCAGGCGGGCGACGTTGGTGGTGTGCTCCAGGGAGGTGCCCTCGTCCATGTCGACGATGATCTGGAACTCGCTCTTGTTGTCGAAGGGCAGCATCTTGACCTTGACCGCCCCGTTCACGACCAGGGCGACCGAGCCCACCAGGAGCAGGGTGATGCCGGCGAGAAAGGCGATGCCCAGCCAGGGGCGGCGGATCATGGGGGTCATGACCCGGCGATAGGCGCGGGTCGTCAGGTCCTCCCGTTCATGGACCTGGGCCCCCTGGCGGGCATGCCAGCGCAGCATGCGGTAGGCCGCCCAGGGGGTGATCATGAAGGCGACGGCCATGGAGAAGACCATGGCCGCGGTGGCCCCCACCGGGATGGGGCGCATGTAGGGG
>JAGVUH010000391.1 GCA_019136395.1 Gammaproteobacteria bacterium | reverse complement strand
GAACGCGAGCCCACGAAGTTGCGGCTGGCGCAGAAACGACGCAAGGCCGCATGGGACGATGATTACCGCGCTAAGATCCTGTTTGGGGCGTGAGTTATGCGCGCTCGCCCTGTCAGCCGGACTGATTTCGGACCGCGCTCAGGTCACTACTGGTAAAATCCCGCCCCCGCCACCGTGGAGCGCCCAGCCGTGGATATCATCCAGATCGTCCTGCTTGCCATCATTCAGGGGTTGTCGGAACTCCTGCCCATCTCCAGTTCCGGTCACCTGGTGCTCACCCCCCTGGTGCTGGGTTACGAGTTGCAGAGCCTCGCCTTCGACGTCGCACTCCATCTCGGCACCCTGGCGGCGGTGATGGCCTATTTTTACCGGGACATCCTGGCCATGCTGGGGGCCTTTGGTAACTCCCTGGTCCAGCGCCGCATCACCTCGCCCGAGGCCGGCCTGGCGTGGATGATCGTCATCGCCACCCTGCCCGTGGTCATCCTCGGCCTGCCCTTCAAGGCCATTCTGGAATGGTTGCGCGCCGACGCCGCGCTCATCACCCTGATCATCGCCGGCAACATCATCGGCTATGGCCTGCTGCTGGGGATCGCCGACCGCCTGGGCCGCAGGGACCGGGATGAATTCAGCCTTGGCTGGCGCCAGGCCCTGATCATCGGCACCTGCCAGGCCCTGGCCATTATTCCCGGCACCTCCCGTTCCGGCATCACCATGACCGCCGCCCTTTTCCTGGGCCTGACCCGCAAGGCGGCGGCACGCTTTTCCTTCCTGCTGTCCATCCCGGCGATCCTCATGGCGGGGGGACTGGAGGGCCTGGAACTTATCCAGTCCACTGAGCCGGTGGACTGGCAGCCCTTCTGGCTAGGCGGACTGATCGCCTTCGGGGTCGCCTATCTGACGATCCACTTCTTCCTCCGCTTCATCGAGCGGATTGGCATGCTGCCCTTCGTCATCTACCGGCTGATGGTAGGCGGGCTCATCATCGCCCTGCTGCTCTGAAAGGTCGTCGTCTTTCGGGCGACTAGTCGGGACCGAGCCCCCGCGCCAGGTCGGCCTGAATGTCGTTCAGGTCTTCCAGCCCCACCGCGACCCGGATTAGACCCTCGCCGATGCCGGCGGCGGCCTGCTCCTGGGGACTGAGGCGGCCGTGGGTGGTGGAGGCGGGGTGGGTGATGGTGGTCTTGGTATCGCCCAGATTGGCGGTAATCGACAGGAGACGGGTGGCGTCGATGACCCGCCAGGCCGCCTCGCGGCCGCCCTCGACCTCGAAGGCGACGATGCCGCCGCCGGTGCGCTGCTGGGGACCGACCAGGGCATGCTGCGGGTGGGAGGCCAGGCCGGGGTAATGCACCCGCGTCACAGCGGGTTGCCCGACCAGCCATTCGGCCAGGGCCTGGGCGGCGCGGGCATGGGCGAGCATGCGCAGTTCCAGGGTCTCCATGCCCTTGAGAAAGACCCAGGCATTGAAGGGGCTCATGCTCGGCCCGGCGGTGCGGATGACGCCAAAGACCTCCTCCCCGACGCGCTGGGCATCGCCGACCACGGCCCCGCCCAGGCAACGCCCCTGGCCATCCAGGTACTTGGTGGCGGAATGGATGACCAGGTCCGCCCCCAGGGCCAGGGGCCGTTGCAGGGCCGGGGTGCAGAAGCAGTTGTCCACCGCCAGGAGACAGCCATGGTCATGGGCCAGGTCCGCCAGGGCGCGGATGTCGGCCATTTCCGTCAGGGGATTGGAGGGGGTCTCCAGGAACAGCAGGCGGGTGTTCGGGCGCATGGCGGCCGCCCAGGCATCCAGGTCCGCCAGGTCCACGTAACTGGTCTCGACGCCGAAGCGGGCAAGATACTTGTTGAACAGGACCGTGGTGCTGCCAAAGATGGCCCGCGACGAGAGGATGTGATCCCCGGCCTTCAGCAACCCTAGACAGGTGGCGAGGATGGCCGCCATGCCCGAGGCGGTGGCCACGCAGCGTTCCCCACCTTCCAGGGCCGCCAGCCGCTCCTCGAAGGCCTGGACCGTGGGGTTGGTGAAGCGGGAATAGATGTTGCCGGCCTGGTCCCCGCCGAAACGCGCCGCCGCCTCGGCGGCGCTGGCGAAGACGAAGCTGGAGGTGGTGAAGATGGGCTCGCAATGCTCGCCCTCGGGGGTACGGTGATGGCCGGTGCGGATGGCCAGGGTGGCGAAGCCCGGGGTCTCCCCTCTGCGCATGGTGGCGACTCCTTATTTTTTATGGCCAGGCCGGATCGACGGTCGGCGGGTGATTCCTGAAGGCTTGCGGTCCTTCATCGGGTAAAGGTGAATCAGGCGTTGTTGTGCAGCTCGATGATGGACTCGCCGAGATTGCGCCGGGCCTCCTTGGCGGCATCGTTGCGCATGACCTCCAGATGCTGGAGGTAGGCCTCGGTAACATCGCCGGTGACATAGTCGCTATCGAAGACCGAGGTGTCGAAGCGATCCACGTCGCTCTTGCCCTGCTTCTGCACGGCGTCGATGAGGTCCTCTAGGTCCTGGAAGATCAGGCGATCGGCCCCTAGGACCTCGCGGATCTGTTCCTCGCCGCGGCCGTGGGCCACCAGTTCGCTGGCGGCGGGCATGTCGATGCCATAGACGTTGGGGTAGCGCACCGGCGGGGAGGCCGAGGCGAAATAGACCCGGTGGGCGCCGGCATCCCGGGCCATCTGAATGATCTGCTGGGAGGTGGTGCCGCGGACGATGGAGTCGTCCACCAGCAGGACGTTTTTGCGCCGGAACTCCAGATCGATGGCGTTGAGCTTCTGGCGCACCGATTTCTTGCGGATCTGCTGGCCCGGCATGATGAAGGTGCGTCCGATGTAGCGGTTCTTGATGAAGCCCTCGGCGTAGTTCACCCCCAGGGCCTGGGCGAGCTGGAGGGCGGCGGTGCGGCTGGTGTCGGGGATGGGGATGACGACGTCGATGTCGTGATCCTGCCACTCGTGGCGGATCTTGGCCGCCAGCTTGCGCCCCATGCGGGAACGGGCCTTGTGGACCGAGATGTTGTCGATGATCGAGTCCGGCCGGGCGAAATAGACGAACTCGAAGATACAGGGGGAAAGGATGGGCCGGGGGGCGCACTGACGCCGGTGGAGGTTGCCCTTGACGTCGATGAAGACCGCCTCGCCGGGGGCGATGTCGGCGATAAGCTCAAAGCCCAGGGTATCCAGGGCCACGCTCTCGGAGGCGATCATGTACTCGTCCCCCTCCGCCGTCTGGCGCTTGCCGTAGACCACGGGGCGGATGCCATGGGGGTCCCGGAAGCCAAGGACGCCAAAGCCGGGGATCATAGCCACCGCGGCATAGCCGCCCCGGCAGCGGCGATGGACGCCCTCGATGGCGCGAAACACGTCCTCCTCGTCGATGCGCAGCTTGCCCTCGATCTGCAACTCATGGGCGAGGACATTGAGCAGGATCTCCGAGTCGGACTCGGTATTGATGTGCCGCAGGTCCTCGGCAAAGAGGTCGTGCTTCAGGGCCTCGGCGTTGGTCAGGTTGCCGTTGTGGGCGAGGACGATGCCATAGGGCGAATTGACGTAGAAGGGCTGGGCCTCGGCAGAACAGGTGGCCCCGGCGGTGGGATAGCGCACGTGCCCCAGGCCCATGTTGCCGCGCAACTGGATCATGTGGCGGGTATGGAAGACATCCCGGGCCAGACCCGTGTCCTTGCGCAGATAAAGCTTATCGCCCTCGCAGGTGACGATGCCCGCCGCGTCCTGGCCCCGGTGCTGCAGGACCAGCAGGGCGTCGTAAAGGGCTTGGTTGACCGGACTCTTACCGACGATACCGACGATACCGCACATGAACCACCTCGTGGTTGGGGCAAGGAGGCGCCCAGGGCCGGGGCGGGGGAACCTCGGCCAGGGGCATGACAGGGGTAAGGCAGAAAGGGGTCACAGGGTCCGGACCCGGTCCTCGATCTCCGGCGGCACCGCGGCCAGGAGCCGCTGCGCCAGGACCTGAAAGCGGCCGACCCATTGGGAATCCTGCCAGGCCGGTTGCTCGGCGAGGGGGGTCAGGGCGGCGAGAAAGGCCACCATGGTGACAATGAGCGCGCCCCGGGCCAGGCCGAAGAGGCCGCCCAGGAGACGGGTGGTTCCCCGTAAGCCGGCCAGTTCGATCAGGGAGGTCAAGAGGTAGCCGATCAGGCCACCGGCGAGGACCGCGCCCAGGGTCAGGAGGGCGAAGCTCGC
>JAGVUH010000020.1 GCA_019136395.1 Gammaproteobacteria bacterium | reverse complement strand
TACTTGGGGAATCTCCGCGTCCCGGTGCATGATGTCGGCGACATGCAGCAGCAGGCGCCGGCCGAGGGTGCCGGCGGGATGGGAGCGGGCGAAATCGTCCCGGGTGAAGCCGCGCCGTTCGAGCAGGGCCACGGCCAGGGCATCGCCCATGGCCAGGGCCGCCGTGGTGCTGGCGGTGGGGGCCAGGCCCAGAGGGCAGGCCTCCTGGGTGACGCTGACGTCGAGGTTGACGTCGGCGCCGCGCGCCAAGGTCGAGCGCGGGTTGCCGGTCAGCCCGATCAGGGGCACCCCGAGGCGCTTGATCAGGGGCAGGATGAGGAGGATCTCCTCGGTCTCCCCGGAATTGGACAAGGCCAGGACCACGTCATCCGCCGTGATCATGCCCAGGTCGCCATGACTGGCCTCGCCAGGGTGGACGAAGAAGGCCGGACTGCCGGTGCTGGCCAGGGTGGCGGCGATCTTGCCAGCGATGTGTCCGGACTTGCCCATGCCGAGCACGACGATGCGCCCCCGGCAGCCCAGCAGGTAATCACAGGCGCGGGCGAAATCCGCGTCCAGGCGCGCCGCCAGGGCAAGGATGGCCTGGGCCTCCGTCTCCAATACCGCCCGCCCCAGGGCGCGCATCCGCTCGGCGTGATCGGGATCGGCGGTGATGGGCGCTGTTGTTGCCATGGCGAGGGATTGTACAGAGGCGTCAGGGGCATGCAAGGGCGGCGGGACCCGGGGAATACCGGACGGGGCTTGGCGGGTGATGTTACCGCAGCGGCCGATCGGCCGGGCGTGGCTGGGCGTGGCTTGACGATCGTGCCGCCCAAGGCGGACAATTCGCCTCTTTTGTAAACATCCGTGCAGGGTCAATTCGGGTACATGGAACCTCATCGCCCTCGCGATCCCAGCGGGGCCGGAACCTTGTCTGGCGGGCGATTGGACGAAGCCGGCGACGATGTGCTGGTGCGCGTCCGGGGACTGGTCTTCAGTCATGGTGGCCGCAAGATCTTCGATGGCGTCGATCTCGATCTGCCGCGGGGCAAGGTGACTGCGGTCATGGGCCCCAGTGGCACCGGCAAGACCACCCTGCTCAAGCTCATCGGGGGTCAGTTGCGCCCGGATGCCGGCCATGTCGAGGTCGATGGCCAGGATGTCCATGCCCTGTCCAAGGCCGAACTGTTCCGCTTGCGCACCCGCATGGGCATGCTTTTCCAGAGTGGCGCCCTGCTCACCGATCTCAGCGTTTTCGACAACGTCGCCTTTCCCCTGCGCGAGCACACCGCCCTGCCGGAGTCCATGATCCGTAAACTGGTCCTGATCAAGCTCGAAGCCGTGGGTCTGCGGGGTGCCAGGGACCTGATGCCGAGCGAGCTCTCCGGGGGCATGGCCCGGCGCGTGGCCCTGGCCCGGGCCATCGCCCTCGATCCGATGATGATCCTCTACGACGAGCCCTTCACCGGCCAGGACCCCATCTCCATGGGGGTGCTGGTCAATCTAATCCGCCGCCTCAACGACGCCAGCCGTCTCACCAGCATCGTCGTCTCCCATGACGTGGCCGACACCCTGGCCATCGCCGATTATCTCTACGTCATCGCCGGTGGTCAGGTCATGGCCCGCGGTACCCCCGCCGAGATCCGCGCCAACCCCTCGGAATGGCTGACCCAGTTCCTGGAGGGGCTGCCCGATGGGCCTGTCCACTTCCACTACCCGGCCCCCGCCCTGGCGGGGGATCTGCTTGAGGCTAACCTGGCAACCCATGGGGCCTGAAACCGTGTCGTGGCGTCAGTCGCCATCCCCGCCCGAGGCGCCCCCGCCCGGGGTGCCGTTCAGGCGCCAGACGGTGCCCGGTCCGGTCCCTAGTGCTTTCCGGACCTGGGCGCTCAAAACCCGGGGCGGTCCGCTCGCGGCGGCGGTCAGGCCTGGCCATGCTTGAGAGCCTCGCCCGCCTGGGCCGACTTGGTCTCCATGCCCTGGCCCGCATCGGCCGCGGCCATCTGTTGCTGCTCGCCATCCTCGGCGGGTCGGCCAGTCTGGCGGCGCGGCCCCGCCTGTTGTTGGCCCAGATCTACAACATCGGCGTGCTCTCGGTCCTGATCATCGTCGTCTCCGGGCTCTTCGTCGGCATGGTCCTGAGCCTCCAGGGCCACTATGTCCTGTCCCAGTTTGGCGCCGCCGAGAGCCTGGGGGTCATGGTCGCCGCCTCCCTGGTGCGCGAGCTGGGCCCCGTGGTCACCGCCCTGCTGGTGGCGGGACGCGCCGGTTCGGCCTTGACCGCCGAGATTGGCCTGATGAAGGCCACCGAGCAGCTTTCCGGCCTGGAGATGATGGCCGTCGACCCGGTCAAGCGCATCCTCACCCCGCGCTTTTTTGGTGGCCTGGTGTCCATGCCCCTGCTTGCCGCCCTGTTCAGCGCCGTGGGGGTCATGGGCGGCTGGTTCGTCGGCGTCGGCCTGCTGGGGGTGGACGAGGGTGCCTTCTGGAGCCAGATGCAGAACAAGATCGACTTCCGCGAGGACATCGTCAATGGCGTGATCAAGAGTCTGGTCTTCGGCTGGGTGGTGACCTGGATCGCCCTGTTCGAGGGTCATGACGCCACGCCCACCTCCGAGGGGGTGAGCCGCGCCACCACCCGCACCGTGGTGCATTCGGCCCTGGCGGTGCTTGGCCTGGACTTTGTATTGACGGCCCTGATGTTCGGAGACTAGGACATGCCCCGTTTACGTACCCTTGAGATCCTGGTGGGGGCCTTCATGGCGGCCGGCTTCCTCGCCCTCTTTTTTCTGGCCATGGAGGTGAGCAACCTCAGCGCCGACGTCGGGGGGGATGGGTATCGCCTCCAGGCCCGCTTCGAGAACGTCGGTAGTCTCAAAGTGCGGGCCCCGGTGACCATCGCCGGGGTACGGGTGGGGCGGGTGGAGGCCATCGACTTCGATCAGAAGCGGTTTGAGGCCCTGGTGACCCTGCGGATCGATCCCCGCTACCGGCAGATCCCGGAGGACACCATCGCCAGCATCTTCACCGCGGGCCTGCTGGGCGAACAATACATTTCCCTATCCCCCGGCGGCAGCGAGGTCAACCTGGTTGATGGCGGCCTGCTGGAACAGACTCAATCGGCCCTGGTCCTCGAACAGATGATCGGGCAGTTTCTCTTCAAAAAGGCGGAGGAAGGTTGAACATGAGACGTTGGTGGTTATTGAGTTTCGCCCTTCTCCTCGGGGGGCTCCTGGGTGTCCCGGCCCTGGCGGCCCAGGATGAGCAGGCGGCCAAGTTGGTCCGTGAGGTCAGCCAGGAGATGCTCGCGACCCTGGAAAAGCGGCGGGCGGAGGTGGATCGCAACCCAAGCCTGATCTTCGGGCTCGTCGACCAGATCGTGGTGCCCCATTTCGATTTCGAGAAGATTACCCAGCAGGCGGTCGGCAAGCACTGGCGCGACGCCACCCCGGCCCAGCGCCAGGGCCTGACCAATGGCTTCCGCGAGGTGCTGATCCGTACCTACGCCAAGGCCCTGCTCAATTACTCGGGTCAGGACATCCGCTACCTGCCGGTGAAACCCGGTCAGCGGGAGAATACGGTCACCGTCCCCACCGAGGTGCGGGAACGCGGCGGACCCGCGGTGCCCATCGATTACCGGATGTACGACAAGAACGGCAAGTGGCTGGTCTATGACCTGGTCGTCGACAACGTCAGCCTCATCGCCAACTACCGTGACAGCTTCAACACCGAAATCCGCCGCGACGGGATCGATGCCCTCATCCGTCACCTGGGGCAAATGAACCAGAAGGGCGAGGTGTGAGCGAGGCCCGGCTCCGGTCCCTGGGTCCCGCGGGGGGGCAACCCGGGGTACCACCCCAGGCATGGGAGCGTTTCGCCCTGGAGGGCGTGCTCGATTTTGGGACCGTGCGCGCCCTGCTGCGGGATGGGGAGCGGATGCTGGCGGGGGAAGGTCCCCTGGCGATCGACCTGGCGGCGGTCCACGAGGCCAACAGCGCCGGCCTGGCCTTGCTGCTGGAATGGATCGACCTGGCCCAGCGCCGCGGCCGCCCGCTGCGCCTATACAATCTGCCGGCTCCTGCCCCTGGCGGATGCCTGATGCCGTGGGTCCCTGCCGCACAGGGTGGACCTGCCTGGGCGGTCAGGTGCGGTCAGGCCCGGCTCCCGGCCGGTGTGACGCAACCAGCGTGGCAGAGGTGGGTGGCGCGGTTATCCAGGCCCACACGGCCTACCCTCAACCGGATGCTTGCCCGGGCCCCCTAACCACCACTTGTGCAGACTGAAAGTTTCTGATGGATAAACTCCTCATCCAGGGCGGTGAACGGCTCAACGGCGAGGTCCGTATCGCCGGCGCCAAGAACGCCGCCCTGCCCATCCTGGCTGGGACCCTACTGGCCGAGGGGCAGGTGCACCTCACCAATGTCCCCCATCTGCGCGACATCACCACCACCCTGGAACTCCTGGGCCGCATGGGCATGGATTTCACCCTGGGCGAGCGGATGACCATTGATGCGGATGCCAGCCGGGTGCGGAACTTCTACGCCCCCTACGAACTGGTGCGCACCATGCGCGCCTCCATCCTGGTGCTGGGTCCCTTGCTGACGCGCTTCGGCCAGGCCGAGGTCTCGCTGCCCGGGGGCTGCGCCATCGGTGCCCGGCCGGTCAACCTGCACATTGAAGGCCTGCGGGCCATGGGCGCCGAGATCAGCGTCGGCCAGGGCTACATTCACGCCCAGGCCAAGCGGCTCCATGGTGCCCGGCTGGTCCTCGACCTGGTTACCGTCACCGGTACCGAGAATTTGATGATGGCGGCTACCCTGGCCGAGGGCGAGACCCTGATCGAGAATGCCGCCAGGGAGCCCGAGGTGGTGGACCTGGCGGACTTTCTGAACGGCATGGGGGCCCGCATCGAGGGCGCCGGGACCGACCGCATCCGCATCCAGGGGGTGGAGCGGCTGGTGGGGGCCAGCCACCGCATCTTGCCGGACCGGATCGAGGCGGGGACCTTCCTGGTCGCGGCGGCCATGACCGGTGGCCGGGTCGTGCTGCGGGACATGCGCCCGGACCTGCTGGATGCCGTCCTCGCCAAACTGCGCGAGGCGGGGGCCGAGGTCGACACCGGTCCGGACTGGATCAGCCTCGACATGCAGGGCCGGCGGCCGCGGGCCGTGAACGTCCACACCGCCCCCCATCCGGCCTTCCCCACGGACATGCAGGCCCAGTTCTGCGCCCTCAACAGCATCGCCGAGGGCGTCGGCGCCATTACCGAAAACGTCTTCGAGAACCGCTTCATGCACGTCCCCGAGCTGCAACGCATGGGGGCGGATATTGCCCTGGAGGGCAACATCGCCATCTGCCGCGGGGTCCCGCGCCTGACCGGGGCGCCGGTGATGGCCACGGACCTGCGTGCCTCCGCCGGCCTGGTCCTGGCCGGGCTGGTGGCCGAGGGCGAGACCCTCATCGATCGCATCTATCACCTCGACCGGGGCTACGACAACATCGAAGAAAAGCTGTCCGGCCTGGGCGCCACCATACGCCGCGTCCATTGACCCGGAGCCCGGCCATGGCCTTCGCCGACCCCCTCACCATCGCCCTCTCCAAGGGCCGGATCTTCAAGGAGACCCTGCCGCTGTTGGCCCATGCCGGCATCGCGGCCCTGGAGGATCCGGAGACGAGCCGCAAGCTGATCCTGGCGACCAACCAGCCGAACATCAAACTGATCATCGTCCGCGCTAGCGACGTGCCCACCTATGTCCAGTACGGCGCCGCCGACCTGGGGGTGGCGGGCAAGGACGTGTTGCTGGAACATGGCGGCGAGGGCCTCTACGAGCCCCTGGACCTGGGCATCGCCCGCTGCCGCCTGATGGTGGCCGGACTCCCGCCGCGGGTTACCGCGGACGCCGCGGTTACGGCTCCCTCACCTCCCTCCCCCCGCGCGGGGGAGGGCCGGGAAGAGGGGGACCAGGGCCGCGGCAGTGCCCGTCCGCGTATCGCCACCAAGTACGTCAAGTGCGCCGAGCGCCACTTCGCCGCCAAGGGGCAGCAGGTGGAGGTCATCAAGCTCTATGGCTCCATGGAGCTGGCCCCCTTGGTGGGGCTGGCGGACGGCATCGTCGACCTGGTCGAGAGCGGCAACACCCTCAAGGCCAACGGCCTGGTGCCCCTGGAGCACATCGCCGACATCAGCTCCCGGCTGGTGGTCAACAAGGCCGCCTGGAAGATGAAGCATGCCAGCGTCATGGCCCTGCTCACCGCCCTGCGCGCGGCGGTGAGGGAGCGCCTGGCCGCTCAGGATCAATCCCAGGCCATTCGGGAATAGTCTCCACCATTCAG
This sequence comes from Gammaproteobacteria bacterium, assembly GCA_019136395.1. The sequence goes on along the minus strand of JAGVUH010000020.1, from coordinate 378 downwards.
GACCTTTCCCGGGCCATTCAGCATCCAATGAGGTAAGGCATAAGGCTGATATTCGCCGACGCGCCAGCGTCGCTGCGGATGGTTTCCCAGCCTTTCAGGATCAATCGAGGTAAGGCACATGGCCGACATTCGCCGACTCTCCACCACCGACGCGGACTTTTCCGCCCAGCTTCAGGCCCTGCTGGCCTGGGAGTCCGTCTCCGACGCCCAGGTCCAGGAGACCGTGGACGCCATCATCCGCGACCTGCGCGCTCGGGGTGACGCGGCCCTGCTGGACTATACCCGCCGCTTCGACCGCTGGGAGCCCGCCAGCGCGGCGGACCTGGAGATCCCAACCGCCCGGTTGGCCCAGGCCTGGGAGGCGATCCCCGCCGCCCA